>DASRUP010000019.1:0-4128 GCA_035655395.1 Minisyncoccota bacterium | reverse complement strand
TCGCCCTCCAAGACCCATTGGTAATAAATCATGTCGCATGCATAGCAGTAACCGCTATCTTGAGGCTCGGGAACTCTTGGGTGCATCCAGCCTAAATCTTTTTTTGCAGTTGGCGTGCCGCACTTGGGGCAGATCATTTTTCTCTCCTTGCGCTACGGTTAACCGTTATCTCACTTTCACACAAAACTAACCCAAAATCAAGCAAAAAAGCTCGCCGGGATATTATGGGCGAGCTAATTTTTTACCTTGGAGAGTATAGAGCTTTGGCGTTTCTCGCTGGACACCCAAGGGGAATAAAACAAGATGCACATGCTGGCCGCTCCAGCTGGTGGAAGGGGCGGTTTCGATTATAAGAAAGGTACCCTGGTATTTTTCCTCCTTATCTTGCAAGCGAATGAACATTCCCACCCGCAAGACATCTTTTGTCTCCAGAAAGCGGAGGGAACTTCTTCGAAAACTGCTATGCGCTTTCGAAAACTGCTATGCGCTATAGTTACTGTGGCCATACCCTCCTCCTTTCAGGCAAAGTATATTCAAAAATTCGGTACTACAACCATAGCCTATTTGGGCCCGCTTTTCAAGCCGCCTTTTTGCGGAATTTCATAGATTCACAGCCACCACACGGTACTACTCCACTACCCCGCGACCAATAAAAGCGCCCCGGGAGTTTAGAAACTTCCGGGGCGGAGTGTTGCTTCAAAGAGCCGGGCTAGAGCCTAGAGCTGTTTGACTTCGTAGTTAATGCCGCTACTCTGGAGAACGGCTTCAATGTTTCGGGCTATCTCCGCGTGCGCCTCTGGACTTAATGCGACGATTTTCTTCGTGTCGTCGAAAGCCTCAATGGCAGCGTCGCCGTTCGGAAGAGTGAACATATTTTTGAGCTGCTCTTGCCATAGTTCCATTTGCCTCTCCTTTAGACCGAGATACCACCACCATAACCCATTTGGGGGTGTTTTTCAAGCCGCGCGGACGGACACGACGGACAAAAAAACCGCCCTGAATTCGTTGGTTCGAATCCAGTCACAAATTCAGAAACCAAAACACACCCTTTCAGGTGTGCTTGGATTCTGAGCTCCCCCCGCTGCATGACGTTAGAACCTTTATAGCTACAGCAGCAAAAGCGCAACGCCAAGAAACATAATTAGCGCACCTATAATTTTCTTACCAAGCGCCTTTTTAGAAGTATCCTCTCTGAAGATACTTGGCAGCACCATTGTAAGAATATATCCTAGTACAATTCCATAGAAAGATTGCACCTGAATGATTACGGTTACAAGTCCCGCAGATGACGAAAGAGATAATGCCCCTTTTAGGCTCATCTGGCCAAAGAAGTCAAAAAAATTATTAAGGACAAACCATCTGTATTTTTGCGGAACTGCAGTTTTAATACCATAAACAATCTGCTTTCTCATTGCAGGAATCAATAACAAAGGAAGACCAGCAAGAGCAGTACCAAAAGTATCCAGGATAAGAAAATCTGTGAAGGACATTTTAGTAAGCATAAAGTCTGCAATCAGAAAGATTACAGACCACATAACTATGTCTACCATTATCCACTTTGCTCCCTTTGTAAAAATAGCTCTGACTCCAAACCTTTCAACAGAAATAATTACAGCCCCCATTAGAACAAAAAAGAAGGCGGTAAATTCTTTGGAAGATATGGTTTGTTCAAAAAATAAAAAAGCAAGGATAAGAGTAAGGACTGGAACCAGTTGAAAAAGTATTACAAGACGTGAGGTTTCCCCTTCTTGAAGAGCTTTTCCATAAAAACCATAAGAGTAAATCAACGCCATTCCCAACAAGATGGGGACGACAGAAAACCAGGTTAAGGTTGGAAAACCAAAAAGAAAAACAAGCGCAGGCGTAAATAACCAAGCAGTGAGGGTTGAGAAAAAAAGAAAGTCAAAAATTCCTTTGACATAACGCTCTAAGCTGTACTTGTCAACATAATTAGAAAATATCCAGAAAAGAGGCGCAAGAAGTGCTAGGAAAATCCAATTCATAATGTAACTCTACCAAAAAACCGCCGAAATGGCGATTGCTAACCCTCTTTAAAATAATGTTTTAATTGTTTGTTAAGATATTTTCTTCCGGAACCGCCCTTGAGGAATTTCTCTCTGCCCAAAGCATCCATTTTATTGCGGTATGCTTCGTAGTAGATAAGTCGATAATTCCCTCTCTTAGTCGTTTTTGTATCGCCTGAACTATGCCCCGCGACGCGCTTTCGTAAGTCGGAAGTAAAACCGATATACAGACTTCCTGAAGTTTGATTTTGTAAAACGTAGACGTAATAAAAAGACATTATTTCAGATTAGTACTGTTGCCACGAAAAGTAAATCAAAGATTTACCTCGTGGCTCGCTCAAAATGACTTCAATATCTCTTGGCGGTGCCGCGAGATGACAAACCCCGCTTGAATAAGCGGGGTGAAGTCATTTTTCGCGGCTCCGCGGGTAGGATTCGAACCTACGACCATCTCGTTACACATAACCCAATATTTTCATACTGGAGTGGACTATATCATCACCCCTCTATCTATAGAGTAGGGTGCGAGGCGCTTCCCCCTCGGCTAGCTCGGGGTACTCCCTTTCGGGATAGTCTCTACACCTTCTCTGGCATAACGCCGGAGCTTGGCACGGTATTACCCGCGAAGGGCTTCACCGTTTTCACCTCGTTTATCAACCAAGATTTCTCTTGGAAGCTGCACTATGCCGGCGTGTATCTCACTATGGCAATTTGCACAAACAAGAATACATTTATTGGCTTCTTGTTTTATCTTTTCCCACGATCGCGTAAGTCCACGAGCAGAAAGGCCAAAGCCCTTTTCTGCACCATTTACATGATGTAGGTCAAATGCCCAGTGACACTTTTTGTATCCACAAAGGATACACTTACCACCCTTGTACTCAACAGTCATTGCGCGAAGTTTACGTCTCCGTTTTGTAACGGCCTGTTTAAGATACTCGGCGCGGTCGGCATATGTTCTTTTGTCTGGCATATACATTTGAGTATACCAGAAACGTGTGTAAACGTACAGCGAGTTGCTCTACCAACTGAGCTACCGCGGAATATGGAGCTCGACTACCAGTATACCAACTTTTGAGGAAAACTCAAGCGGAAGCACAAGCTAGCCGCGGAAGATAAGGTACCCAATATAAAGGCCGTAGAGCACAAGGAAGGCGGCGCCTTGCCATTTTTCTAACGTATGGCGCTTGCCTATAAACATCACAATAAACAGAAGAAACGTGGCAAGCAGCACCATAGCGATATCAACGTTGAGTACTGGAGAAAACGGCAAAGGCTTAATAATGGCAGAAATTCCCAAAATCCAAAACACGTTAAAAATGTTGCTGCCCACCACGTTGCCAATGGCAATATCCGAGTTCTTCTTGCGGGCTGCCACCACCGACGTAAGCAACTCGGGCAGGCTTGTGCCCACGGCCACAATGGTCAGTCCAATTAATGCCTGGCTTACATGAAACATTGCGGCAAACGCGACTGCGCCGTCCACCACAAACTTTCCTCCAACAGCCAACCCCGCAATGCCCAACACGCAAAAAATTACGGCCTTTTTTAGGCTCATTTGCTGTATGCCATTTTGCTCTGCGTGCCCGTTTCCGTTTTTGGAAATGGCAAGCACGTATGCGAAAAACACGCCAAAAAACGCCAGCAGGACCCAGCCGTCAATAAAACCTATTTCCGACGCCAGCTTGCCTTCTAACAGCATGTCGTTTGCCATAAAGGCAAGCACCACCACGGCAAGCAAGGCAAAAGGAATTTCTTTCCATACCGTGCCTTTGGTTACGGAAAGCGGAAATATAACGGCAGCCGCGCCCAGCACCAAAAGGATATTCGCAATGTTAGACCCCACCACGTTACCAATGGCAATGTCTGTGGCGCCCGAAAGGCTGGCGAATATGTTGGTTAAGAGCTCTGGCATAGAGGTGCCAAAAGCAACCACCGTAAGCCCGATTACCAAAGAAGAAATTCCCAAACGCTTTGCCAAAGAAGAACCGCCGTCCACCAGCAAATCAGCCCCTTTTAAAAGAAGGGGCAGTCCCAATAAAAAACCGAGCAACGCAAAAGGCATAAGTGCTAACTATTAGTACCCCTTGAGTTTCTTTAAGCT
>DASRUP010000018.1:0-7456 GCA_035655395.1 Minisyncoccota bacterium | reverse complement strand
TAAAGCACGCCATTATGGAGCTGGGGCCTGCCGGTTTTTTCTTTGAAGATTACGTGGCTGCCGTGTTGCGTGAGTATGGCTACAAAACTACCGTGGGAACAATTATGAAGGGCCATTGCGTTTCGCACGAAATTGATATTTTGGCAGAAAAGGAGGGCGTACACCACATAATGGAGCTAAAATACCATAACCGCCGCGGCTTAAAAACCGATGTTAAAGTGGCAATGTATTCGTACGCCAGATTTCTAGATGTTGCTGCAGCCCACAAAAAATTTGAAGCTACAAAACACAAGGCCTGGGTGGTGACCAACACCAAATTTACCAAAAGCGCCATAAAATACGCAGATTGCATGGGGATTGAACTTTTGGGCTGGAGATACCCAAAGCAGGGGAGTTTGGAACAGTTAATTGAGCAAAAGTCGTTGTACCCCATAACCGTGTTGCCTTCGGCCAACCGGTACGTCCGCGAGCAATTCGCCACACAAAAACTCATGTTTGTGCGCGATTTACTCCACCATTCTGCCCAAGACCTGCAAAAAAAGTTCGCCCTAAACCCCGCCATATCCAAACGCCTTCTACAGGAGGCATATAGTTTGGTATAATAATGGGTATATGACAATATACGAAAAAAGCTCTTTATTTTTATTGCGGATTGGGTTGGGGTGGCTGTTTTTGTACGCGGGCATAACAAAAGTGTTGGATCCGAACTGGTCGGCGGCCGGGTACTTAAACAACGCAAAAACGTTTCCTGAATTTTATGCGTGGCTGGCATCGCCCCCAATTCTTCCTTTTATTAACATTGTAAACGAGTGGGGGCTTACGCTTTTGGGAATTTCGCTTTTGTTGGGAGTGTTTGTGCGTTTAAGCTCAATTGGAGGCGCCGCTTTAATGCTGCTGTATTACTTCCCGGTGGTGGAAATGAAAGCGTTTGAGTTTTTTCCAACACTTACGGTCCCGTATATTGGCGAGCATGCCGTGTTGGTAGATGAACATATTGTGTATGTGTTAGCTTTAGTGGCGCTCGCAGCCTTTGCGGCAGGGCGCACCTGGGGTTTGGACAACATGGTTTCCAAAAACAAATCCTGGCTCGGATAGGAATTTGTGGCGATGATTTGACAGTGCCATTTGGAAGTTTATAATTGAAATATGGTTTTAACAAAAGAAGACTTACAAGATATAAAGGGAGTGGTTGTGGAAGTGGTTGAAGAGAAGGTTGGCGGCATAATTGAAAAAAAAATTCCAGCGATAGTTGAAAGGGCGATCGAGCCTTACTTTCAAGCTATTCAAAAAGATTTTACTAATGTTTATGAACGGTTTGATCGTATAGAGGTTTTAATTCATAATGACTACAAACAAAGAATTGAAAAACTCGAAAATCAGGTAAAGGAGCTGCGCGACGCCCTCGCCATGAAATAGTTTGGTTTGTCTGTTATGCGGGGAACCGCTTTTAAGCGGTTTTTTAGTTTTTCGTTTTTTTCACTTGACACTCTATACCCCCTGGGGGTATAGTGGATTCATGAAGCAGGATATTAAGAAAAAGGCAATCCGAAGACTCAAGATTGTAGAAGGGCAAATTCGCGGTTTGCAAAGAATGGTCCAAGAAGAAAAATACTGCATTGACATTATTAATCAATCCTCTGCCGTAAAAGAGGCGTTGTCTGGCGTGGAAGACCTTATGTTGGAGAACCACCTTTCCACGCATGTTGTTGAGCAAATGAAATCAGGACAGCACGCCAAGGCAACACACGAGGTAATGTCGGTATATAAATTATCAAAGAAAAGGACGCACCACCATGAAAAATAAACTTATTATTGGCCTATTTACGGGGGCAGTTGCTGTAGCGGTTCTCGTATTTCTTTACAGTACTAGCGATAACGGTATTCCGGGCATATCAAGTGCCAACGTATACTGTTCGGCCTACGGAACACTCACAAGCGAGCGCCCTATACAAAGCCATAGGAGTTACTGCATAAAAGTCTCGGGCGAGGCGAGCAATTACGACCCCAATGCTCCATATGTGTTTGCGTACTCCATTGTTGACGACGAAGGAAATGTGCTAAAGGAATTTGAAACCGCGCACGAGAAAATTATGCACTTTATTGTCGTGCGAAAAGACCTTGCTAACTTTGCGCATGTGCATCCGGAATTTAATGCTACGACCGGCGAATTTACGCTTGTAGATCTTACCTTTCCGTTTGATGGGGAATACCGGCTTTTCGCAGATTTTACGCCAACAACAAGTCAAATTGGTTCCGACGGCGCAAGGCTGCCCGTTACCGTATACCACGACGTAGAGGTGGGCAATTTGGATAATTATAAACCACAATCCCTTGGCGACAGCACCAGCATAAAAACTGTAGATGATTATCAAGTAGCTCTTTCTTCGGATGCAGCTCTTGTGACGGGCTGGGAATCTTTACTAATGTTCACCATAGAGCAGGCTGGCCAGCCGGTGACTGATCTTGAGCAGTATTTGGGTTCTCTTGGCCACGCCGTTATTCTTCGCGAGGGAGATTTTCAGTTTATACACACACATCCAGTGGACGATCCGATGGCCAGCCAAACAGGGTACGCGCACTTTATGGTTTCATTCGCAGAGGCAGGCAAATACAAAGTTTTTATGCAGTTTCAGCACCAGGGAAAAATCATGACTTCAGACTTTATAGTAAATGTAGCTCAAGGCGAGGATTCTTCTAACGAAATGGAAGGTATGGACATGCCTGGTATGAATCACTAAAAGGCCGAAGTTATATATAATACATTAATACATTCTTTCTGTTATGAAAAAATCATCACTTATGCATTGGACATCTATCGTTACAGGGATTTGGGGCGCACTTGCCTTGCTTGCCGCATGGGTTGCAGGAGAAGGAGGGACTGCATTCGGCTTTTCTCAATCCCACCTTTTTAACGACGCTATAGTACTTCAGCTTATTGCGATTTCTGCCGGGGTTTGTGCGTTATATCGCCGGCAGTTGGAAAAAGAAGGTTAAGAATTAGCAAACATAATTTTTTATGAAATACATAATAATACTCGTTTTAGGTTTTGTGTTTGCGGTGCCAAGCATGAGTTTGGCACAAGGAATGATGGATATACGAGGTGATGCCGTGGACGATAATCATACCGCAAGAGAGGAGGCCGAAGGAAAAGCGATTTGGGAAAAACTCCAGGCAGAAGAAATAAGCTGTAATGATTTGTCCGACGACAACTTTGGGGCTCTCGGCGAGTATTTCATGGGCTTAATGACGGGAACCTCGCATGAAGCAATGAATGCCATGATGATACAAATGATGGGCGAGGAAGGAGAAGAACAGGTTCATGTTGCAATGGGTAAGCGCCTCTCTGGTTGTGATACATCGGCAACGTTCTCTCCGCAGGGCATGAGTTTTATGCCCATGATGAATATGATGGGGGGAGGGTGGTCTGCTCCCTTCGCTACAAATCAATCGTTTAATTCTATGATGGGATTTGGATTTACGCCTTTGGGCGCGTTTGGGTGGATCTTTATGATTCTTTGGTGGGTGTTAATTGTTGTTGCCATTGTCGCTCTCGTAAGATGGCTTATGCGGCAGTCCTCGGATACGGAAAGAAAAGGAGAAAAAACCGCTTTGGAGATTCTTAAACAACGCTACGCCAAAGGAGAAATAGACAAACAAGAATTTGAGGAGAAGAAAAACGATATTGGATAAATAAATGATCTATACATGTCCAATGCACCCGGAGGTGGTGGCAAGGGAGCCGGGGAAATGCGCGAAGTGCGGAATGGATTTGGTGCCCATGGGGGATGCAGAGCATGATGAACCCCACTCCGCTAAAGCTTCGCGGGACGCTCATGGCGGCCATCACGCGGGTATGGAAGAGCAGTTTAAGCGGCGGTTTTTTGCGGCGGTGCCTTTAACGCTGATTGTGCTGGCACTTTCGCCTAAAATCCAGGAATGGTTTGGCTTTGAAATTGCATTTCCCGGAATCAATCTTGTTCTTTTTGGTTTGGCCTCGGTAATCGCACTATGGGCAGGCTGGCCGTTTTACCAAATGGCAAAAGCCGAGTTGCAAAACAAGGCGCCAGCCATGATGACTTTGGTAAGCTTTGCCGTGCTTGCCGGCTACTTTTTTTCCGTGGCTGCTACATTTTTGTTTGAAGGCGAGTCTTTGTATTGGGAAATTTCTACTTTGGTGCTTGCGTTTTTGTTTGGCCACTGGATGGAAATGCGCGCGGTTAGGGGAGCTACCGGAGCTTTGGCGGAACTGGCAAAGCTTATTCCGCCTACAGCCCATAAGGTTGTTGATAGGGGCACGCAGGATGTAGGTACCGGAGAATTACAGGTTGGCGAACTGGTATTGGTTCGCCCCGGCGAGAAAATTCCTATAGACGGCGTGGTAAAGGAAGGAGAGAGTTCGGTAAATGAGTCTATGGTAACAGGGGAGTCAAAACCGGTTGCGAAAAAAGCGGGAAGCGAAGTTATCGGCGGCACCATAAACAATGATGGTTCCCTTACCGTGGAAGTGAGCAAGACTGGCGAGGAAACGGCGATTTCCCAAATCATGGAATTAATCCGGCAGGCGCAGGAAACAAAGCCTCCGGTGCAAAAATTGGCAGACCGGGCAGCAAGCTGGCTCTTTTATATTGCGGTTTTGGTGGGAAGCGGCACGTTTCTGTTTTGGCTTTTTGTAAGCCCGCAAGGGGCGATTCCCGCAATATTTGCCGGAACTTTGGCCATAAGCGTTGTGGTAATCGCGTGTCCGCACGCGTTAGGCTTGGCTATTCCCACGGTAACCACCATTACCAGCTCATTGGCCGCGAAAAACGGTATTTTAATTCGCAACATGAAAGCCGCGGAAATCGCGCGCAAACTTACCTACGTGGTGTTCGACAAAACCGGCACATTAACTACGGGAGAATTCGCCGTTCAAGAAGTGTCGTCTGGCCAAATTTTGCAACTTGCCGCTTCCGTGGAGGCGTTGTCTGAACACCCAATCGCAAGGGCAATTGTCCGTAAGGCAAAAGAAAACAATATGCAACTTCTGCGCGTTGAGGATTTTGCGCGTATCCCCGGAAAAGGAGTGCGAGGAAAAGTAGAAGGAAAAGAAATTCTAATATTGCAAGCGAAAAAAGAGCAGGGCAGGCATACCATCGTTGAAATATTTCAGAATAACAAAAAACTTGGCGCCATTAGCCTGGCAGACGAAATACGACAAGAATCGTTCGAGGCTATTGGTGCCTTGAAGGAAATGGGCATTAAAGTAGCAATGATTACGGGAGACGCGGAAAACGTGGCAAAATCTGTAGCAAAAGAACTTGGAATTGACACGTATTTCGCAAGGGTACTGCCGGAAGATAAAGTAAACAAAATAAAAGAATTGCAACAAAAAGGCGAAATTGTGGCCATGGTAGGGGACGGCGTAAATGATGCAGCTTCCTTAATGCAAGCCCACGTGGGCATTGCCATTGGAGCTGGAACCGATGTTGCCATAGAGTCTGCCGAAATTGTGCTGGTCAAAGACAATCCAAAAGATGTGGTAAAAGCAATAAAACTCTCACAAAAAACAAACAGCAAAATGAAGCAAAATTTGGCATGGGCCGCCGGATACAATATTGTTGCCATTCCCATGGCAGCCGGCATCCTTTTCCCTTTCGGCATTCTTTTGCGGCCCGAATGGTCTGCCTTGTTAATGTCCGCCAGTTCGGTTATTGTGGTAGCAAACGCTCTTTTGCTCAAACGCGTCAAACTCTAAATTTTATGCGAAAGTTTGTTACTCCTTTTGCTGCAATCCTCGCTATGGGGTTATTTCTGGTTGGGTATGCTTTGTACGAGTCGTCGTCAGGTCTAGGGGTGAAAAGCACAAAATTGCTGCCGCCGGCAAACGGAATATATCACGGCGCGTTTCCCGATTTTGGGCCGGAAGAAGATATTGTGTCTGCCAAACGCATCCAGGATTTTGAAGCGCTGGTGGGCAAAGGGATTGCTTTTGCCTATTTTTCTAACAACTGGCTTGGAGGTATCCACTTTCCGCAAAAAGAGGTGCAGGCTATAGCTTCTACGGGGGCCACGCCATTTATCCGCATGATGCCCCGTTCAGATTGGTATGAGGGGCAGCCAGAGCCCGTGTACAGCCTTCAAAAGATTGCGGATGGTGTGTTTGACCCCGAACTGCAAAAATGGGCAGCAGAGGCCAAAGAAACGAAAATTCCGCTTTTGGTGGAATTCGGCACCGAGGTAAACGGCGATTGGTTTTCGTGGAATGCCAGGTGGAACGGAAGGGAACAGGGTGCCGCAGTTTTCCAACAGGCATATCGCCACATTATAAACCTGTTCCGTGAAGAAAACGTAACCACCATTACATGGGTGTTTCATGTGGATGCGCAAGGGGAACCTGACGAGCCGTGGAACAGCATGGCCGCGTATTATCCGGGCGACGAGTACATTGACTGGATTGGCATGAGCGTGTACGGCGCGCAAGAACCGGGCGACGACTGGCAAACATTCCAAGAAGTGTTCGACGAAGCATACGCGGAATTTGCCGCAATTTCCGCCACCAAACCGCTCGCGCTTTTGGAATTCGGCGCGCATGAAAACAACAAAAAGCCAGCCTGGATTGCACAAGCCTTGGAGAGCATCTCAAGCGGCCGTTATCCTCGCGTAAAAGCCATTTCTTATTGGCATTCCAATTGGGAAAACGACGACGGCACTACCTCGCGCCTGCGCCTTGACTCTTCTAAAGAATCACTGCAAGCGTATCAACAAGCAATACAAAATCCGTTGTTTGTAACAGAGCCGGTATTTGAGTAATTAGCGGTAAGAGATATCTGCGCTCGCGCTTGATCCTCCTGGCAATACCGGGTAAAGGAATGTAACGCCATCTACTGTTTTTTGCGCCGCTACAGATGGAGTTCCGTTAATTGCAACATCTGCGGCGTGAAACCCGTCTGGCAAGCGTACGGCCAGGGTAAGTCCCTCAAACGAATTGGAAACCGTTGCTGAAATTTTCTGCAATTGCGTATCGTGAATGGTGGCTAACGCAGCCTGCTCTCTTTGCAGCCAGAAATTGCCAAACTCTTCCATTCCGGGGAACCACATGTTGTACGTGTTTGCCTTTGCCACAATGTTCGACAGGGAGTTTAACTGCGCATCCAGATTATTGTGGTAAAAAATGTAGTAAGGAGCGTTTAAGCGCGCTAATCGCGGCAAAATGTGGTCTTTTTTAACTGGCTCTAAAGCTGCAATACTGGCTGCGTCCTCGGGAAAGTCAAACGCGGTTTCCGGGATATTCCACAGGTTTCCATTGGACTTATTTAAGTACCCGCGCTGGTTCGGGAACAGTTTGGTGTCAGATTCGGTAAAGAAAGTAAACCCGGAGTTTTTTGCGGTCAGGTACGTATTTGCGTCCGAAATATAGTGCGGAGTTTCCCAGATGGTTGGCGTGTACCCAAACTGCGCGAGGGCTTCCGCCCGTGC
>DASRUP010000017.1:0-6528 GCA_035655395.1 Minisyncoccota bacterium | reverse complement strand
CATCAAAGGAGTATTGCGAAGGATTCCCGACAGCAAGCTTACTGGTTCTGCAGAACGGCGTTTGGCAAACAATGCGCACTTTCGGTTTCGCGGGGTAGAGGGCCGCGACGTGGTGGTGCTGCTCGACCAAAAAGGGATTGCCGTTTCTACCGGTTCTGCGTGCTCTGAAAAAACACAGGAACCTTCGCATGTGCTGCTAGCACTGGGGTTGAGTTCGAGAGATGCTCTTTCTGCCGTGCGCTTGAGTTTGGGCAAGCCCACGCGCTTGGAAGACATTGAGAAAACAATAAAGGTATTAGCTTGGAGCGTTGCAAGTTTGCGAAAAGCTAAGGTATAATAAAACAAGAATGGAGTTTCAATCTCCCGATTATCCTCAAAATGCCACAATCCAGAGACCTCTTTGGGGGGTCGTGTTCGTGTCTGCCGTAGTTGGCTTTCTGGCGGGCGGGGCAGCTGGCGGGTATGCCTACTGGCAAGTGACCCAGCAACTCGAGGAAGCAGGAATAGCAGTTTCCTCAACCGACAGCAACGGTTCTGCTGTCCAGGTTGATCAAGAACTCAAGGTTATCGACGTGGTGAAGGAAGTTTCTCCTGCCGTGGTAAGCGTCATTCTCACACAAGACGTACCCGTATATGAGCGCGTGCTGCGCGACCCCTTTGAAGATTTGTTCGGTGGGCCCTCGCCCTTTTCGATTCCCGAGCTCCAGCAACGAGGCACGGAAAGGCGCGAAATCGGCGGCGGTTCAGGGTTTTTGGTTTCTGCCGATGGAATGGTTGCTACCAACCGGCACGTAGTCTCGCAAGACAATGTCGAATATACGGTATTTTTGCGCGATGGAACTTCGTATGACGCTACAGTTTTGGCTACCGACCCGCTGCAGGATTTGGCCTTTCTGAAAATCGAGAGAGCGGAACCTTTCCCGTTTGTGAAGCTGGGAGATTCAGATGCCCTCGAAATTGGCCAGAGCGTTGTTGCCATTGGGAACGCGCTGGGAGAATTCCAGAATACGGTTTCTGTTGGCGTGATTTCCGGTTTGGGGCGTACCATTACGGCTTCTGACGGGGGCAGTTTGGTGGAAACTATTGAAGACGTTATCCAAACTGATGCTGCCATTAACAAAGGGAATTCGGGGGGGCCATTGCTGAACTTGTCGGGCGAAGTAGTGGGGGTAAACACCGCTACCGTGTTGCAAGCCCAAAGCATTGGGTTTGCCATTCCCATAGAGGGGGTGCAGCGAGACCTTTATCAAATGGCAAATGGCGGGGAAATTGAGTATCCTTTTCTCGGTGTGCGGTATGTACCCGTAACCAAGCAGTTGCAGGAAGAAGAAAGCCTGCCGGTTGATTACGGTGTGTTTGTGACAAGCGGAAGTTCGCAACCTGCCGTTACGCCAGATTCCGCGGCGCAAAAAGCAGGTTTAAAAGAGGGAGATGTTATTGTTGAAATAGATGGGCAGCGCGTCATGCAAGAAAACTCACTCGGCAAAATTCTTAGGCAATACGCAAAAGACCGGCAACCGCCCATATACAGACCGGGCGACACCATTGCTCTTAAGGTTTTCAGAGACGGCGCTGAAATTACGTTGTCTGCGACTCTTGGTGAACGCCCCGAATAAAACTTGCTTGTAAACAATTTTCGTGTTATAACATAACCATATGATGCAAGGACCTGGTAACTTTACCCACAAAGCGCAGGAGGCAATCCTGCAAGCGCAAAACATCGCGCAAGAGCGCGGCCAGCAGCAGGTAGACGCGCTGCACCTGCTTTTTTCGCTTCTCTTGCAGGAAGACAGCGTGGTTATCACGTTGCTGCAAAAAGTGGGAGCTGATATTGATGGCTTAAAGCGAAAAACCGAACTGGCACTTACCCGTTTGCCCGTATCCGCCTCCCCAACCCCTTTTGGGCAGTTTTACCTTACCCAGGATTTGGGCAAGGCCTTGGAGCGCGCACGCCAGGAATCGGTGAAAATGGGCGACGAGTATATTTCGGTGGAACACCTCTTTTTGGCCCTGCTCGATACGGATTCCAAAGCAAAAGAGATTTTGGAACGAACCTCTCTGCTTCCGATGGAAGGAGGGGATGCTGCTGTTCTTGAATTCGGGCATTTAACGTACGAAGCGGCGCTCAAAATTTTAGCCCAAATTCGCGGCGGAGCCCGCATTACCGATCCTTCCCCGGAATCCAAATATCAGGTTATAGAAAAATACGCCCGGAACTTAACGCGTTTGGCGCAGCAGGGCAAGTTAGACCCGGTAATCGGCAGAGAAAACGAAATTCGCCGCTTAATGCAGGTAATTTCCCGCCGAACCAAAAATAATCCGGTGCTCATCGGGGAAGCCGGCGTAGGAAAGACAGCGGTGGTAGAGGGTCTGGCGCAAAAAATCATAAAAGGAGACGTGCCAGAGAGCTTGAAAGAAAAAGAAATTATCGCTTTGGACTTGGGCGCTCTGGTTGCCGGCACCAAGTACCGCGGAGAATTTGAAGACCGCATTAAAGCTTTGTTAAAAGAGCTCCAACGGGCAGGAGGAAAGTATTTGCTGTTTATCGACGAGTTGCACACGTTAGTGGGTGCGGGAGCCGCAGAAGGCGCTATCGACGCTTCAAACCTTTTGAAGCCTGCCTTGGCTAGAGGAGAACTGCGGGCCATTGGAGCAACCACACTCAAGGAATATCAAAAGTATATCGAAAAAGATCCGGCTTTAGAGCGCAGGTTCCAGCCCATTTACGTGGCTGAACCCAGCATTGAAGACGCCATTTTGATTTTGCGCGGCATTAAGGAAAAGTACGAACTTCATCATGGCGTGAAAATTAAAGATTCCGCCTTAGTGGCAGCTGCCAACCTGGCCGCGCGTTACGTAACCGACCGTTTCTTGCCAGACAAAGCGGTAGACCTTATTGACGAAGCAATGAGTTCTTTGCGGCTCGACATGGAGTCTGAACCAGTGGACCTGGAGTCTTTAAAAAGAGAAATTCAAAAACTCGAAATCGAGAGGGAGGCTTTTAAGGGTGATAAAAGCGAAGAAAGGCAAATGAAAGTAGCCAATCGCCAGCTCGCAGATTTGCAGGAAAAGGCAAAAGCCATTGAGGCCAAATGGGTGGCGGAAAAAGAGGTGGTAAACAAAATCAAAGAATTTAAAAAGGCGGTAGAGGAGGCCCGTTTTCAAGTCGAGCGGGAGCAAACAGCAGGAAACCTTCAACGCGTTGCAGAATTAAAGTACGGCGAATTGCCGGAACTTCTGAAAAAACTGCGCGCAGAAGAACGAAAGCTTTCGCGATACCAAAAGAGCCACCCCATCTTAAAAGAGGAGGTGGGCGAAGAAGACGTGGCGCGCGTGATTTCGAGGTGGACTGGCATTCCCGTAACCCGCCTTATCGAGGAGGAAGCCAGGAAACTGGAAAAAATGGAAGATGTGTTAAAAAAGCGCATCATTGGCCAGGAAGAGGCTATTGGAGCAATTTCCAACGCCATTCGGCGCAGCCGGGCCGGCATTTCAGAAGAAAACCGGCCTCTGGGATCCTTTATGTTTTTGGGCCCCACCGGTGTGGGAAAAACCGAAACCGCAAAGGCCTTGGCAGGGTTTTTGTTCAACGACGAGAACGCTCTTGTTCGTTTGGACATGTCAGAATATATGGAGCGCCACACGGTTTCCCGCATGATAGGTTCTCCTCCCGGGTATGTGGGGTACGAGGAGGGCGGCCAGCTTACCGAGAAAATCAGGCGGCGCCCCTACAGCGTGGTGCTGCTCGACGAAATCGAAAAGGCGCACCCCGAAGTGTTTAATATGCTGCTGCAGATTTTGGAAGACGGCAGGCTTACGGACGCCAAAGGAAGAGTAGCTTCGTTTAAAAACGCCATTATCATTATGACTTCGAATATCGGATCCCAGTATATTGCAGAAATGAGTCCATTGGGATTTTTTGGCGGGAGAAGCCCCGAAGAGGAGAAGAAAGCTTCCGTGAGAGACCGGGTTATGGTTGCGCTAAAAGAGCAATTCCGCCCCGAATTTCTCAACCGGGTCGACGAGGTTATCATCTTTGATTATCTCGAAAAAGAGCAGATTAAGAAAATTGTGGAGCTGGAAATGGCCAAGGTTTCCCAGCGCTTAAGGGAACGAGGCATTGAACTTGAGGTGGCAGAGCAGGCAAAGGGCGTGTTAGCCGAACGCGGGTTCGATTCCAACCTGGGCGCCAGACCGCTCAAAAGAGTTATCCAAAAGCTTGTGCTAAATCCCTTGGCGTTAAAGATTGTTTCCGGAGAAATTACGGCAGGCGGAAAAGCGCGCATTGATGTGGAAGAGGGAGAGATCGTGGTTCAGGGCATGTATGTCATGCCGCATCTCAAGAAGGAAAAGCTTGCAAAGGCAGAAGCAAAATAATGCATTCATGAAACGGTTGGGACTAACAATTCTGGTTGGGTGTAGTTTGTTCTGCCTGGGCGCCACGGGCGGAATTTGGGCCCAGGCTTTTTTGATGCCTGCGTTAGCTTCGAGCGATACGTTTGCAGCGGTGCCCTTTGTAAAAGAATGGTCAGCGCGCACTATCATTATCCGTGAAGTTCAGGAAATGCTCATTACGAGAGACCAGGCAGCGCAACAGGTGGCGCAGAGAGGCCAAAGTCTGGTGGTAAGCGTGCAAACCGGTTCTGGCTTGATCCTTACTTCAGACGGGCTTGTGCTTACGTTAGCGGAGCTTGTGCCCGCTCAAAACAGCGTGTCGGTAGTTCTTGAGAGCGCAGACAATCCTTTGGCAGCCCAGGTATTAAAAAGAGACACAGCGGCAAACCTTGCCTTGCTCAAAATAGACCGTAACAACTTGTCTACGGTTGGTTTTGAATCTTCGGCTGCTTTGGGTCAGGACCTTGTAATGGTGGCTCGCGTGGTGGAAGGGGGCGAACTTATTGCCATTACGAACCAGGGTACGGTTCGCACTGTAGAAAACGACATTATTCGTACTAACATGTTTGACAAAGCAAGCCTCAAGGGCAGCGCGCTTTTTGACTTGGAGGGGAATATTGTGGGCGTTGTAAATATTGAGCAAGGCGGAAGGGTAGTCGCCATCCCAGCCTCTGCCATCCGCGCCTTCACCGGGTTTTGAAAATGTGATAAAGTAAGGAATGGTGCATCAGAAGATACTTATTGCAATGGTTGGGCTCCTTATTGCTTTAGCAGGGGGAGTTTTTGTTTTGTTAAGTCAGGGGAATCCGCCAGCTGGCGGAGAAATCGCAAAAAAGGCTTTGGTGGCGAGTGTTCAGGAAAGTTTGAGCCAAGAGAATTCACAAGGGGGAGCACAAGAAGAAAGTGAGGTGTTTGAAGTCAAGCTTCAAACAGAGGAGTTAGGCCCCGAACCGAGCCCGGTGCCTAAACTAGCACCTTCGCCAACACCGCAAAATCCTGCCCCTGCGCCAACGCTTCTGCCTGAGGCTGATGCGCAGGCGGAAACTCCAGCACCACAGCCATCGCCTGTCCCGGTACCTACGACGACGCCCGAAACCCCATCACCCTCTCCATCAAGCCCCGCGCCCCAACCGCAGCCGCAGCCGCAGCCTGCGCCCTCACCTCAACCGGCGGGGAAAATAAACATAAATACGGCAGGTTTGGAAGAGTTAGATCATATTACAGGTGTAGGCCCGGCAATTGCCCAGCGAATTATTGGCTACCGAACCAACGTAAGCTTGTTTTATGTGATTGAAGATATAAAAAATGTAAGCGGCATTGGAGACGTAACGTTCGAGAAAATGAAAGATGAGATTACAGTGGGGGATATAGGGCCCGCGCCGATTCCACAGTCGTCACCTCCACCACCAGCTCCATCTCCTGCCCCACAACCCTCTGGCCATACGTTTTATACAAGCAGCTATCACTCTTCTAAATTATACTATTGCGATACTGACTCTGTGTGGGAAAGTCTTTCTGCAACCTATCTTGAATCGTATCCATCTGAAGAAGCAGTTTTGGCGGTGTATCCAGAAAAAACCCTTCACGAACCCTGTGAATAATACCTGTAAATAGTTAAACCCCTGGCTTAAAAAGTCAGGGGTTTTGTTTTGCTCAAGAGAGGCTGTGCGATTAGAAGTAAGGGCGATAGATAATAACGAGATTGCCTTTCGGAGCCATCTCGAGGCCTTGCTTGTTGAGATTTTCTATCTCTTGAAGGTTGGTAGGGGTCGAGGTGGGGACAACATTAACAACATCCCCCAATCCCGTAATGTTAATCGGTTCTTCAAGACTATCATGTCTTAGAAGATGTCGGATTCCAGGTCCTCCAAGTGGTGCGGGCGTGTTATAGGATACCGCAAAAGGCATTACTTCCATGATTACCTCTCTGCTAAAAATTTAAGAACTGCGACTCCTCTCGAGCTGGGTTCTATATACCATATCTTTAGAGCTTTGTCAAGGGTTTCGTTGACCCACCCCCTTGCTTCTGATATACTGTGGAAAAGTGATCTTCAAGTAATGAACCGAAACTTTTTTGTGCGTCTTGCTTTTGCGGCTCATCGAGTGGCGGATGCCTTACCCGCAGACGAAAAG
>DASRUP010000016.1:0-3840 GCA_035655395.1 Minisyncoccota bacterium | reverse complement strand
TTTTCGAGGATAAGATGCGCACCCGAATTAACCCACCAATACGGGCTCCAGGTATCTTCCATATCCCCTGCCTCGTTAAGAATTCCAGGCATAAGAAAACGATAATGAAAAGAAGACCCAACAGGGATGGCTTGAGCTGCAGACACTCTAGGCTGCAAGAGAAATCCTCCCGAGAGAGTCCCTGCGATACAGGCGGCGACAAACACCGCTAATGGAAAACTATGCGAATACTTCATTACGGGACTCCCTCGAATTGCGTTCTAGGCACGCAATTTTCGGAAACATCGTGTTCTATTTTATCAGCCGAGCCTTAGATGTCAACCATATCCCATAAAAGTTTTCCCCAGGTTTTTCCACAGGGTTTTCCACAACCCCCTCTTTTACAACAACGTGTATTGACGAATGTTCTTTTCGTAGTTGGGAATCTTATCCAGCCATTCTTTGTTTGCCCATTCCCAGCGCTCTTTCATGCTCAGGAAATCCTCAAAGTCTTTGTCTGCGCCCGGCAACTCCTTAAATTCAATTTCCCCTTTTAACTCTGCCCATTGATGGTTGCAAACCTCCTTGCCTCCGCTTATGCGTGCTGCCCCGTATTTTTCGCGAGACTTTGCAAAACACCCCCTGCACTCTTGGTACTGATCAATGCGGAGAATCCATCTTGTCTCGCAAGCTCTTTGCACCCCCTTGGTGGCATTATACGCATGAAAATATGCTGCAGTCTGAATGGCGTGTTCCCGCAAAATGGAGGTGCTCGTTTTCAAGTCAATTATGCCAAATACTCCATCGACCTCTGCCACCATATCAATGGTTCCTGCATACCCTTGTTCCAGGTTTACCACGCGCCGCTCAATATCTTTCTGGGGGTCGAGAATCCGTAAAGGATAGACCTTTTGCCATTCCTGGAAAGTTTGAATGGCGGTGGCAGCTTTGGGATCAAACAACACGCGCTCGCCCTTCAAGAGAGCCTCAATAGTTTCATGCATAGAAGTACCCCATGCTGCCGCCCCGAAAGAACCAAACCACTTCTTTTGGAAAGGCGAAGTAATCGAAGTTACGCGCGGAAACCATACGCCGTCTATTTCATACCCGAATTTTTGCTTAAAAAAATCTGCCGTCATTTATATTACTATTCCAAACGCTGTTTTTATTGCCCAGCCCATTCCATAGGCCACAAAAGCCGCTATGCCGCCGATAACCAATACTTCAAACCCTGCCTTTAAAGAGTTTCCCTTGGTAATGAGCGTACGCGCTGCCCCTACGCAAAAAAAGGCGAATCCTGCAAGCGCGCTCGATATAAAAAACTGCTGCCCCGAAGAGAAGCTAAATAGGTAAGGGAGAAGCGGCATAAGCCCGGCAACTAGAAAGGCTACAAATGTTACCAGGCCGTGCTGGAAAGGCGTGACGAGATCGCGTTCTTTTTTTGCGAGCTCGTGTTCTGCACGAATGGCAAGGGCGTTAGAAGCTCCCATAGAAAAGCCGTCGGCAAGCAGGTTCGCAAACCCCAAAATAATAATTACGCCGGGTGAGAGAAGCGCTCCCGCGGCTCCCGCAACTACGGCAAATGTGGTAACAATACCGTCGTTTGCCCCATAGACAAAGTCGCCGATATACGCGCCTTGCCGAAACCTTTTCCAAAACGCTTTCATAGATTAAAATCCAAATTCACGGATTTCAAAATCCGCGAATTCTCCCTTATAATCTTCAAATTGCGAGTCGAGGCGGTCTACTTTTGCCATGGGAGTACCTTCTTTGCACCATTTCATAAGTTGCTCAATGCCTTCTTTGTCGCCCTCTGCCATAAGCTCTACTCTGCCGTCTGCCAGGTTATGCGCAAAGCCCGTTATACCAAGCGCTTGCGCTTTTTTCTGCGCGCCTCTTCGATAGAGAACGCCCTGCACCCTTCCTGAAACAAAAATGTGTGTGCGAGCCTTTTCTGCCATATGAACATTTACTGAAACAGGCCTGGAATATCTGATAACAAAGGGAGCCCGAGGGCGCTAAACGCCCAAAGAATAAACACAATAATAGCGCCAACCACCACAATCGAAAGAATAATGTCCAGCATAGTTCTATTATAGTATCAAAATTTCAGCTAAAGCGCCAGCTAAAAGAAAAACTAAAACGGCCCAAGCAACAGCTTGCGGAATACGCAAACGGTACTCGGGGGTGCGATTTCCCTGCCTTGCGGCTTTCCGGTGAATAAGCACAACGAGACCTCCGTCGAGCACAGCCATAAAGGCTCCTATGATACCGATTACCAAAATAAATTCGCGGAGTCCCAGCAAGAATAGAACAAGCGGCGCTCCCAAAGCAATCGCCACAGAAAACGCATAGGGCAAGCGAAAATCGTAGCGAAGAGAGTTTTTAAGGTAATTCCCCAGCACCAAAAAAGAGGTGGCAACCGCCAACAAGCCGAAAAATACCCCCAGCGTTCCTATTCCTGTCCCTACAATCGGCACGACCCCGCCCAAAGCGTTGCTCGACGTTTGCCCGCCTGTAACCCCTACTATGGCAATTACGAATAAAAGGTTCACCAAACCCACCAGCAACGACGAGTACACAATAAGATTGTCCAACCTTCTCTTTTCATTCCTGCCTTTAAACAATTCCGCGATTTCCGGAATTGCAGACAATCCTGTAAAGGCAAAAAATACCACGCCATAAGGAAGAAACAGATAGGCAGCGTCGAAGACAGGAAAATTCTCAAGCTGAATATGAGGCAAAGCAAACAAAAAAATCAAGGCAATTGCGGCAAAAAGCGCTCCATTCATGAGCAGCTCCACTCGCGCGATAGTCTGAATTCCCCGAAGCACTAGCAAAGAAAAGAAAAGCCAAAACGCCAGAGAATACACCAGCGCGTTTCCTCCCAACATAGGGGAAAGCAAAAGAGTAAGAAAATCTCCTGCCAAAATAATATAGGCAAGTAACGCGCCGACAATTCCCACAACCGTAGAAATGGTCGCTACTTTTTTTGCCCAGCCACCAAGGTATACTTCAGCGTAACCTATCAAGCGGCGTTTTTCTTTCGTGCGCAGCGCGATTTCGCCAAACATTAAGTGCAAAAGCAACACTACTCCTCCCAGCACCACAAAATAAAAAAGCCCTGGCAAAACCCCGCTTTTTGATATTACATACGGCAACCCAAAAATCCCCGCCCCGATAATCGTGCCCACCAGCGTTGCCAGCGCCAACAAAAACCTGTTGTTCATGTGCCCTCGAGAGGAATCGAACCCCTATTACAAGATCCGGAATCTCGCGTTCTATCCGTTAAACTACGAGGGCTTCATTTATAATCGTACCTTATTTATCTCATAACCTGCGATGCCGAATGCTACGGCCACGTTGAGCGATTCTTTTTGCCCCAGCATGGGTATTTCTACTATAGCATTGGCCAGGCGCAACACAGAAGGCGACACGCCTTTTACCTCGTGGCCAAGCACCAAAGCTAAAGGAAATTTTGGCTTAAACTTTTCTAACGACACGCTCTTTTTTGTTTGTTCTAAAGCTGCAATAAAAACACCCTGTTCCTTGAGCTTCTCGAGCAAACGCCAAGTTTGCTTATGGTATTCCCATACCACGGTTTTTTCAGCGCCCAAAGCGGTTTTCCCCACTTTTTCGTGCGCTGGAGTAGGCGTAATGCCGCAGAGAAAGATTTTATCTACGACTAAGGCGTCTGCCGTGCGAAAAATCGAGCCGACATTTTCTGCGCTTCGAATGTTGTCTAAAACAACGAAAAACGGTTTCATCGAGACACACGAAAAAGCCCCGAGCAAGGAACAATTTCCACACCCTGCTTTTCGATGTCGTCGAGAATAAAGTTCATGCCAATAGAATCCGAAG
>DASRUP010000015.1:0-3648 GCA_035655395.1 Minisyncoccota bacterium | reverse complement strand
TGAGTTTTTTGGCGCGGGGCCAGGACTTTATTTCGCTTTCGCGTTTTAAAGCACTACTTCTGTTTGGATGGGTTTCGGTGTACAAAAGTTTCTTTGGTTTTTTGGAGCGGGTGTAGGCGCCGCCCTTTCCGAGGCTATGCTCCTTAAATCTGCGCTGCACATTGGTTGTAATGCCTGTGTACAAAGTATTATCTTGACATTCTATAATGTAAACAAAATACATAAGGGTACCAGCCGCATAAGGGCTGGATTTTATGGGAAAATTGTGGTATAGTTTAAATCGTATCGCGAATTTTGCGGGATCGTCTAATGGTAGGACATCGCCCTTTGGAGGCGAGTATCTTGGTTCGAATCCAAGTCCCGCAGCATTAAAACCTATTCGTAAAAAGAAAATCGGTATTTCTTTTGCAGTTTTTTAAAATCGGTTTTGTCGAACGTTAGAAGTTTTTTAATTCCTTCCGTTTTTATCGCTGCAATAATACTGCAATCAACAAAACTAATGTTCTTATGTTCAATACTTTGGAATATATCCCAAGCTGCCTGTTGGAGCGTTTCATCAACATGCACCACGTTGATTAAGGAGGGGTGTGAGAGAATGTCTTGCCCCGCTTGGATCGCAGCGGCCTTTCCCTTTCTTTGGGATAAAATACTGACTACCTCGAGAAAGATAAAGTTTGAAATTGCCAACTGCGTTGCGTCGCTGGAGATTTTTTGCGCAATGTGACGAGCTTCTTCGTAAAGCGAATCGTCCGTATTAAAGAGAGCAACAAAATAGTTGGAGTCGGCAAATACTTTATTTCTTTCCTCCATATAAATATTCGTCGAGATTGGTAGCAAGATCGCCTGGGCCTTTTTCTCCGAGTGCGTTCACGCGAGCTGCAATATCAAGTAACGTTTCTTCCTTTTTGGTCCATTTGGCGGGTTGCTCGACCCCATATTGAACATCAACCGCGTCTCTTACGAGTCCGGAGAATGTGGTTTTTTTCTTTTGGGCAAGCTCTTTAAGCTTCTTGACCTGGCTTTTGGAAAGATAAATTTGAGTTCGTTCCATAGTAATTTCAGTATACACCATGGTGTATATGCATGTCAATCCCCCACTCTCGTGGATTCCACGATGGCGAGTTCAAGGGGGAGCTGGATAATGCTGGAGTATTTCATTTTTTGCTCGGCTTCCATGAAGTGTTCAACAATCTGCACGAGCGCTTTCTCCTCGAATTTTTCAGCCTGCTGCTTCATGCGGTCTAACTGTTCTCGGCTTAGCTCGCTTTCAAACATTTTGTCGAGCTGCGGATTTATTTTGAGTACTAAAGTATGGCGCAAATAGCGCACCGCGTTTTTGGCAAATTCCTGCGGGTCCATGCCGCTTTCCAGATTCTTGTTTAAAAAGTCTATAGCCTCACCCGGCTTTTTTTCTGCCAACAGCTGCATAAAGTCGCCCACTAAGTTCATGTCTACCAGGCCAAGCAAATCCTTTATTGCGTCTGCTCCAATCCCCTCTTTTGTATCAAGAACAGAGTGAAAAGTCAAAACCTTGTCAAGCAGGCCAATGGCGTCGCGCATGGCTCCCCCACTGTTTAAAGCAATAAGCTGCAGGGCTTCTTTGTCGATTTTGGCATTTTCTGCTTTTACAATTTCTTGCAGCTTTTTTACCATTTCTGGTACGGTGAGTTTTCGAAAATCAAAACGCTGGCATCTCGAAGCTATGGTGGAAATCATTTTATGGGCTTCGGTGGTAGCCAGCACAAAAATAGCATGGGCCGGAGGCTCTTCTAACGTTTTGAGCAAGGCGTTGGCGGCTTCTTTGGTAAGCTGGTGCGCCTCGTCGATAATAAATACTTTGTATTTGAGCCGCGAGGGCGCAAACGCAATGCCCTCTCGCAGTTCACGCATTTCGTCGATTCCCCTATTGCTGGCTGCATCAATCTCGATTAAGTCGATGGCGCGGCCCGCATTAATTTCCTGGCATGAATCGCATTTATTGCAGGGCTCGCCTTCTTTGGGATTTTTGCAGTTTACCGCTTTTGCCAGCAAGCGCGCAATGCTGGTTTTGCCAGAGCCTCTTGGTCCTGAAAACAAATACGCATGAGAAAGCAAATCGCCAGCTACCGCGTTTTTTAATGTCTGCACAATGTGTTCTTGGCCTACAACCTCGGCAAAAGATTTGGGCCTATACTTGCGGTATAAAGCAATGTTACTCATGTATGTTCATCGTTTAAAGACGATGAGTTTGTATCCCAAAAAGTTCCAGGTGAGCACCACTAATGTTCCTGCCAAGGCTCCCGCAGTAGGCCACGCTCTTTCAGACAAGCCAAATTGCGGCTCTATGAAATTTACCACGGCCGAGGCAGTTCCCACGTTTAAGAAAAACCCAACCCCGCTGATAACCAAAAACTGCGCAAACTCTTTGCCCTGTGCTACAAAGTCTTGCGAAGTGCCCTTTCTGGAAGAAAAAGTCCAGTATTTGTTCCAGAGGTAGCTGTTGGCTACCGCAAGCAGAAATGTGAATCCTTTGAACACAGCAAACAAAATACCGCCGGTAACTCCGGTGGCCGCAGTAAGAATGTTTAAAACCCCAAGGTCCAAAAAGGTGTTAAGGACGCCTACCAGCAAAAACTTTGCCCCCTGAAAGACTATGCGAACGCGTTTTCCCAAGGCAGAGGCTACCGCAATGCCTAAGGCCGCAAGCAAAGGGAAAGCCACCAGGCTGTATTCAACATAAGGCAAGCGGTTTAGCCGGTCGATGTTCCCGGTGAGTTTTATTACCAGAAGCAAAAGGGCTACCAAAAACCCAATAATGGCAGCAACGAGAATATCTTTTTTCATGCTTTTGCATTGTAGCACAAATGCCAGCCAAAATAAAAAGGTAGAAATTTCGTGGTATCTACCTTTTTTCTTTGGCTGCCGAATGCCGGTGTATACCGCCCGTCATCAGGTCTTCATGTACACTGCGGAAGGTATGGAAACTCCGGTATTTTTGCCAGAGCGCCTCCAGGATTTCGACATCTGCTTCCGTGAATCTAGTTGGCACTGGGCGGCCGCGTCTTTTTGCCGTGTAGTAGTCGTCTACAGCATTGTAAAGGCTCCCGCCTTTTTTCAAGCTATCTCGCAGCGCTACTGTTTTCGGATTGTTATATATCCCCGAGGTGTCTTTGAGTTCAGGGTACAGATCAGTTGCAAGGGCTGTAACGGAAGCCGGGTTTTCCCCTGGGATTCCCTTTATAAAGCCGATTATAAGAACATCTCTATCCACCTTTTTCATAACAAACCTCGCAAGTGGAGTTTTGTTTATAATACCATAAATTTTAAAACTGTACAGACGTGCGCAAAGGGCAGGGGCATGTTACAATACTTTTACTTATGCTACAGGTTTACAACACGCTTTCCAGGAAAAAGGAGCTGCTGAAGCCCCGAAAAGGTAAAAAGCTGAACGTGTTCGTATGTGGCGTTACCACCTACGACTTTTCGCATATAGGGCATGCCCGCACCTATATTGCTTTTGATATGATCGCAAAATACCTGCGGCACAAAGAATATGATGTGTTTTACTTGCAAAATGTTACCGACATAGACGACAAAATTATAAAGCGCGCCAAAGAGGAGGGACAGTCCCCCCTCGAGCTGGCGCGGCGGTTCGAGAAAGAGTATATG
>DASRUP010000014.1:0-11872 GCA_035655395.1 Minisyncoccota bacterium | reverse complement strand
AACATCTTTCGTAATTTCGCTTTTCGGCTTTTTAAGATAGTATTTGTATTTCGACATATACGTAAAATACTCACGGCCGTTAGTATTTTTAGTATATCATATTTCCTTGTAGCGCTAAACTCAATACATTAAACAATGTTTTGCCTAAAAATAAAGGGCGCAGGGTCGCTTCGCGATCCCTGTGCCGCAGGCAGTCCAAGGGCAGGACTACTTACCGGTGGCATGGCACACAGGTGCCTACAAGCTGGGCCGACATGGCCACTGAACCTCCTTGCACTTCAATTCCCTCGAAAGTCGCACGACTTTCTGCGCTTATGCCTATGGGGCTAAGTTCCGGCCCTTGTGTTGTCAATAATCCTATTGTAAGCATTTTGGCAGCAAGCTCGTTTGACCTAAGAGGATTAACCCCTCTGACATGGGTGCTCACAACTACTGAGGTTCCGTCTACTAGAAGGGTTAGCTGATGCCCGCTTCTCCCAAGGTCGAGAGTTTGTTCAGAAACAACCCATCCTTCCTCTTCGACAACCGCAACTTTAACAGTTGTAGTACCGCCTTCGCTGGTTGTGGCTTCACTAAAACGAAGTGTAATCGTAGAACCAGCAGCGTCCGCAGAACTCTCCTTAGCACTAGCAACTGCCGGAAGAACCAAAAGCAGCGCCAGTGCCATAATAAGCAGTCTCAACAAAGTTGGACCTCTTGGAAGTTTCATCTTCCACCTCCTGAAACAAACTACCCTTTAAGGGCTACTTTTAGTATGATTTGTTCAAAAACTTTCGTCAATTTTGCGGGCAAAGATAAAGGGGCACACGCATGCGTATGCCCCTTGCTGGTCGTGCCGCCTACCGGGGCTGCACAACAAAGGGACTCCCGGGAACAAACAGGATGGCGGAGGCTAGGTCATCCCCTCCCCCCGGGATCTTGCCGTTATTGTCCTGGGGTCCGGCTCCAGGATGCGGCATTCCCCGCGTCAACTCCGGCAGACCGCCATAGTGGCGTAGCCGGGGTGGCTGGTACGGCTTTTTAGCCATAAAACCTCCTTTCTTCCCCAAATTTGGATAGATTTGTGCCACGCCCATAATACCACATCTGTCAAATTGTGCAATGTTAGCGGCGGCCGAGCAGTTTTAGGGCGGCTTTTATTTTTTCTTCGGGGTCGGTAACATCTGCGGGCAGCTGCAGCAGGGCTTCTTTTGCTTCTGCTTTGGAAAACCCTAAATTTACCAAAGAGTCAACAATGGGGTCGCCAAAAGACTTTTTTCCGCTTTCAAAACTGCCCAACTTGCCGGTAAGTTCCAAAATCAGTTTTTGCACCTTTTTTTCGCCAATGCCCTTAATGCCCTTAAAATACAAAGTGTTTCGCTGGTCTATGGCTTTTTTAATGTCTTCTGGCTTACCGAGAGACGAAAGCACCATTGCGGCTTTTGGCCCAATGCCAGAAACGTCGCGAAACGCTTCGAATAGTTTGAGCGCTTCGAACGTGGGCACGCCGTACAGTTCCAAGGTTTCATCTTTGCGGATTTGCAACGCGCAAAACACCTCAAAATCCTGCTGGCCTTCTTTACACTGCATAAACACGACTTCTGGAACATGTACCTTATACCCTACCCCTGCGGTTTGGAGTATGATATAATCAGAGTCCTTTCGTAAAATATTTCCCTTAAGATAACTAATCATACCTTTACTATAGTGCAATTTAAACTGGTTTCAAAATTCAAGCCTACGGGCGACCAGCCCCAAGCCATTGCCCAGCTTACGCGCGGCATACAATCTGGCGAAAAACACCAGGTGCTTTTGGGCGTTACGGGAAGCGGCAAAACATTTACCATGGCAAATCTTATTGCCAACACGCAAAAGCCCGCCCTGGTAATTTCGCCAAACAAAACCCTGGCCGCCCAGCTGTACCAGGAGCTCAAGGAATTTTTTCCCGAAAACGGCGTGCACTATTTTGTATCGTATTACGACTATTACCAACCCGAAGCATATATTCCACAATCCGACACCTACATAGACAAAGACGCCAAAATCAACGACACCTTAGACCGCTTGCGACATGAGGCAGCGCAAGATGTACTTTTGCGCAAAGACGCCATTGTGGTGGCTTCTGTTTCTTGCATTTACAACATTGGCTCGCCCGAAGATTACCAAAACATTGCCTTGGATTTGCGGGTCGGCCAAGTGATCGGCCGCAGAAAATTATTGTCGCACCTTACCGCCTTACAGTACCAAAGAAACGATATTGATTTTAAGCCGGGCACCTTTCGCATTCGGGGGGAAACTATTGAAGTCTTCGTGGTTACGGGAAAAGAACTTATCCGGTTGGAGCTGGTTGGCGATACCATAGAAAGCCTTTCTGTTTCTGCAAACAGCGTAGCTCCCTCGTATTCTCCCATAGAAAAATACCGGTTTTTCCCCGCAAAGTTTTGGGTTACCCCAGAAGACAAGCTTAAAATCGCAATGCAAAATATACGGCTAGAACTGCAAGACCGGCTACACGAACTCAAGGCGCAAAACAAACTGGTGGAAGCCCAGCGGTTGGAGCAACGCACCAACTATGACTTGGAGATGATCGAGGAATCCGGCTATTGCCACGGCATTGAAAACTATTCTTCGCACATGGAGTTTCGCCAACCCGGCGAGCCGCCCTATACGCTGCTCGACTATTTTGGAAAAGACTTTTTGGTGTTTATCGACGAGAGCCACCTTACCTTATCCCAGTTGCGGGCAATGTCGGTGCAAGATAAAGCGCGCAAGCAATCGCTTGTAGAGTTTGGTTTTCGCTTGCCTTCCGCCGTGGACAACCGCCCGCTTACGTTTGACGAAGTTTTTAAGCGCGCTCCCCAGACCATATATATTTCCGCCACTCCCGGCGACTTTGAAACAGAAGAAGCAGGCCGCAAAAATATCGCAGAGCAAATTATCCGGCCCACCGGGCTTTTGGAACCCGCAATTGAAATTAGGCCAACCACCAACCAAATCCAAGATGTTATCTTAGAAATTGAAAAATACAAGCAAAAAGGTTCTCGCGTATTGCTTATTACCTTAACCAAGCGCCTTTCAGAAGACATTACCGATTACTTGGCGCAGCGGAACATCGCCGTGCAGTGGCTCCATTCTGAAGTAAAAACGCTCGATCGCCCCGGAATTTTGGAAGATTTCCGCCGCGGCAAGTACGACGTTATCGTAGGCATTAACCTGCTGCGCGAAGGCTTGGATTTGCCCGAAGTTGCCTTAGTTGCCATTCTCGACGCGGACAAAGAGGGATTTTTGCGCAACCAAACCACGCTTATTCAAACTATGGGGAGGGCGGCGCGCCATCCAGAAGGCAAAGCCATTTTATACGCAGACAAAACTACATTTTCTATGCAACAGGCCATAAAAGAGGTGGAACGCCGCCGCAAAATCCAGGAAAACTACAACAAAGAACACAACATTACGCCAACCGCTATCGTAAAAGACATTCGAAGCTGGGGTTTTGCCAGCAAACAAGAGATAGCGGCGGCCGAGTTTGGCGCGGTGCAAGACATAAAGCTCTTGGAGAAAGAGATGAAACAAGCCGCCCAAAACCTGGACTTTGAAAGAGCCGCCCAGATTCGGGACTTGATAAAATCCATAGAAGGTGGTACAGTATCGCCATATGCCAATCACGAAAGCGGCGCGCAAGGCGCTTCGACAAAACCCAAAAAGAAAGGCGCGGAATTTAAAGAAAAAAAATAAGGTAAAGACCCTTACCAAGCAGGTGCGGAAATTGGCTTTGGCCAAAACGCAGCAGGAAGCCCAACAGCTTCTTTCGCAGGTATACAAAGCCTTAGACAAAGCGGCAAAAACAGGCGTTCTCAAAAAGAACGCGGCCTCAAGAAAAAAGTCCCGGATCACCAAGTTTCTCTTAAAACAGGATTCCCCTAAAGGCTAGCGACAAAAACATCGAAAGCGCCTTCGGATTCCACTTTTCCGGTTTTCATGGCAAAGTCCACCTCAAAGAGCTTTTGATATATATTTTTGAGTTGGGGGGAAGAAAAGTTTTGAGCCACCCCAACCCCTTTTTTCAATACGTAGGGGTGCAGCTTGCTTTCAGAAACCATCTGCGCAAAAGACAATTGGCGGTCGAGCATATCGCGAATTTCCAGCAATACCCTGAATTGATAATGCATCATGGAAAACAGGTAGTACGCAGAGTCCCCTTTTTGGAGGTGGCGCAACAACAGGTCGAACGCCTGTTTTTTGTTGCGCGAAGCTAAAGCGTCTATGGTGGCAAACACGTCTGCCTGGGCTTTGCCCTCCACCAAAAGGCTTATGTCAGACTCCTTGACTGCAGGTTTGGCCTCGGATTTTTTGAACGCCGCTATTTTCCGGACTTCTTGAGAAAGAGTCCACAGGTCGTTTCCTGCGCGCAACGCAAGCAGCTCTGCTGCCCGAGAACTGCACGCCACGCCGTAACGCGTGAATTCCCGCTGAATCCATAAAAGAAGTTTTGCCGGGGGCAAAGGCGAAAACTCCTGGCACGTGGCGTGTTTTTTAAGCCACTGATACAGCGGGTTCTTTGTTTTGTCTTTCAGTTCCGCCTGCTGCAAAACAACCACTATATGGTGGCTGCTTTCAAGGAGTTGTTTTTTCCTCTCGTCGAAAAACCGGACAACTTCGGCGTTCGAAAAAAGATCGCGCAGCAAGAGTAATTTCTTTTGCTCAAAGAGGGAAATCGTGTCGAATTCGTTTTTGAGATCTTCTGCATCCGCTTTTGAGCAGTCTATGGCGCGCACATGAACTGCTCTAGGCCGGACTTTTTGATATTCCTTCACAATTTCTGCCGCCTTCTGTCGCGAACGATAAGTATCCTGACCGTATAAAAACAGGATCATTTGGCGCTCAACGTGGCTTTGATTTTCTCCACAATCTCCCCGGGAGTAAAGTGAGCCTTGATAAGGTAGTCTTTTGCTCCCAGGTCGATTCCCTTTTGCACGTCGTCCCGCTGGCCGAGGTTGGAAAGAATAATTACGGGAATGCCTTGCAGCTCGGGATCTTCTTTCATTTTGCTTAACACTTCGAATCCGTCGATGCCGGGGAGAATTAAGTCGAGCAACACCAAATCTGGCTTCCCGCTTTTCATCTTTGTAAGGCCTCCCTCTCCTTCGGGAGCCTCCTCCACTTCGTAGCCTTCTTTCCCGAGCTTTTGAATAATCAGCTCTCGTAAAAACTTGTCGTCTTCGATGAGTAGAATTTTTGACATATATGATGGTTATGTTTGCATTGCGAGGTCGCCGGGCCCGATTTGTTTTTCCACCTTTTCAATTACTTCCTGGGGGTCAAACTCTGTTTTTATAAGCCAGTCTACTACGCCCGCTTCTTTGGCGCGTTCAATCTCTGCAGGCTGTCCGGAATTGGAAATGATAATTACCGGAATCCGCGAAAGCAGCCCCTCTTTTTGCAGTTCTTCCAAGACCTCAAACCCGTTGAGCCGCGGCAGTACAATATCTAAAAGTACCAGGTCGGGCGCTTCTTTTCTGATAAACTGAAGTCCTTTTTCTCCGTCTTCTGCAAGAAACGCGTAATACCCCTTCTCTTGCAACCGCCGCGACAACAGATCGGCAATAAGCGCTTCGTCCTCGATAACCAAAACTTTCTTCATGATTACTCTATCTCACCATTTCTGCGGGAATTAGGCAAGAACTTTTTCCACATCGTTCCAATTCTTCCCCTTTTTTACATCGACTCGCACAGGAACATCCAACTTTCCTGCCTGCTCCATAATACGCCTGATAGGCCCGATAATTTCTTCCATTATACCATCTGCAATTTCAAACAACAATTCGTCGTGAACCTGCAAGAGCATACTCCGTTTCCCTTGGGGATCGGGAAGTTGCTCCTCAATCCTTACCATTGCCATTTTAACTATATCGGCCAGGCTTCCCTGAATGGGGTGGTTAATAGCCATGCGTTCTGCTGCCGAGCGCAATTGCGGAGCTATAGAGTGGATCTCCGGGATGTATCTTCTTCTCCCCATTATTGTTTCCACATATCCATGTTCACGTGCAAATTCTTTCATGTGCTCCATATATTCATGCAATTGGGGAAAACGCACAAAGTAATTCTCAATGAAATCCCGGGCCTCTTGGGTTGGGATTCCCGCCGATTTGGCAAATCCTTGAACCCCCATTCCGTACAACACGCCAAAGTTCAGCGCTTTCGCGCGAAAGCGCATCTGGTCGGTTACCTCTCCGGGGGCCATGCCAAATACCGTCGAGGCGGTCATACGGTGAATGTCTGCTCCCTCTCGAAAAAACTGCTGCATGCGCTTGTCGCCTGCAATGTGAGCGGCAATGCGCAACTCCATCTGCGAGTAATCAAAAGAAACGAGTTTGTACCCTTCTTTCGCAATAAACCCTCTGCGTATCCGCCTACCCCAGTCTCCCTGGTTGGGAATGTTCTGCAGGTTGGGTTCAGACGAAGATACCCTGCCCGTTGCCGCTCCCAGCTGGTCGAAATGCGTATGGATCCGGCCTTCAGAGTCGGCCAAAAGGGGAAGAGGTTTCACGTAGGTAGTATAAAGCTTCTGCAATTCCCGGTAAGACAAAACCTCCCGAATCACCGGGTGATCTTCCTGGAGTTTTTCCAATTCGGGGGAAGCGGTAGACACTACGCCCTTTGGAGTTTTCTTTAACCCTTTCAGAGAAATACCCAATCCATCGGGCGGCAAGCCGAACAACACTTCTGAAAGCTGCTGGGTAGAGTTCACGTTGAAGTTTTTACGGGCCATCTCATGAATTCTCTGGGCATACACCTCGATCTCCTTTTGCATCTCTTGCCCCAGCTTTGCAAAGTAAGGTTTGTCTATTTTCAGGCCCTTTTCCTCCATGTTCCGCAACACAGGGGTAAGTCTTTTTTCCAGTTCGTACACCTCGTTAGAAAGAACCTGCTCCTCATGCAACTTTTCGATTTTGCTCTCCACGCTCTCTCTGAACATATCCCGTTGAGAGCCCCTTCCTTCTTTCAACCCCTCTCTGCGCTCACCCGGCATTCTTTGGACCAGAGACCGAAAATCCCAGCCCAAAAGTAATTCCGCCGCCGCCTCTTGGTCGTAGTCCTCCCAAGCCAAGTCTTCTAAGTGAAAATCCACGGGCGCTTCTTTTTCAATAGTCACTAACTCTTTACTCAAAAACGCCTGTTCTTTTTCAGAAAGGAGTTTTTCTTTAAGCTTGGGTTTTATTGTTTGTGCACCAGATGTTTTCTTCTCTAAGGCGTTGTACAAAGCTTCGAGCGAGCCAAACTCTCCTATAAGCTGCAACGCTGTTTTTTCGCCAACCCCCGCGACTCCGGGAATATTATCGGAAGGATCGCCTCGCAACCCCTTGTAGTCAAGCAACTGGGCGGGTTTTAGCCCCCCAAACCTTTCTGCAATGGCTTCCTGTCCCCACAACGCCGTCTCTTGCAACCCCTTTCTCATCGTATAGACTTTCGTGTTTTTATCCACAAGCTGCAGAGTATCCAAGTCTCCGCTCACAATGATTGTTTCAATGGGTTGTTCAGAGCGCATACCAGAGGCTTTGCCGGCCAGCGTACCTATAATGTCGTCTGCCTCGTACCCTTCTTTTTCGTACACAGGGATGTGGAACGCTGCAAGAGCTTCTTTCGCCAAAGGGAACTGGCTATAGAGCTCGTCTGGAGCCTTTACTCTCGTAGCCTTGTACTGCGTGAACTTCTTATGCCTTTTCGTGGGAGCCGCCACATCGAACGCGGCGGCAATATAAGACGGCTGAAACTCCTTGATCGCTTTAAACATAATGGACAGAAATCCGTACACCGCATGCACCATTTCCCCTTTTGGCGTGCTCAAAGGCGGCAGGGCGTGGAACGCCCTGTGTAAAAGAGAGTTGGCGTCAATAAGGAGAAGCGTTTTGGGTTTCATGGGTTAGCGAAACGAAATCACTCTTTCTTCACCCTCCAATGTCGCAAAAGAAATCGTTTTGGTGTAAGGAGGCAATAGTTCTCGTATGTTCTCTGGCCACTCTACCAGTACAAAAGAACCTGGGTGGGACACCATCTTGTCCCACCCCAGCGCTTTCAATTCTTCTCCTGACGATAAACGGTAGCAGTCAATATGGTAGAGCTTTCCATGCTCTCTCACAATCACAAACGTTGGACTCAATACGTTTTCTTGTATGCCAAGTGCTTTGGCAAACCCCTGAACGAACGTGGTTTTGCCAGACCCCAGCTCTCCCTCAAGCGCCAGCACAACCGCACGATTAGTTTCTTTAGTTCCTTGGAGGAACGACTTTGCAACCAGTGCGCCCAAAGCCTTTGTTTCCAAGGTAGAGTGGGTATATATAGGATCTTTCGAAAAAAAACTCATTGACTTTTAAGGCAGTATCAGCTAATTTTAAAATACATGGAGCCAACAGCACTTCTTTCGCACTCAAAAAATATTCTTATTCTCCTTTCCAAAGAGGCAACTTTAGGAGATACTCATCTTTCCCTCGTTCTTCTCGCCGGTCTCAAAAAACTCGGAAAAACAGCAACAGTCCAGCAGGGAAACGGCCTCCGGGAAAATCTCTTTTCCCCTTCTGTAGACCACAAGAAAACATTTGTTGTTTCTTTAAAGGGTATCTCCCCCTGGATATCGAAAATCCAGTATGAAAAAAGCGAAAAAGATGTAAAGCTCTACTTCACGTTGCAAGATGGAGAAGTTTCGCCTGAAGCTCTTGCCCTGCAGGTCCAGAACCAAACGGATCTTACCATCATTGTAGGGGAGAAGTCCCAAAAAAACAACCTGTTTCCCTACGCGGGTGCTTCTTTTCTTTGGGCAGAAGAAGCAAGAGACGCACTCTTTGAACTCTTAACCACCCATGAAAACGGAGAGCACAAAATGTTCGGACACATTCTCGGCAAGCTGCAGTTTGCAGAGCGACTTGACCTTTACCTTACTTCTCTTGCCCCAGAAGATTTCGCAGAGAGCAGGGTGGAGCAGAAAACTCTTGTTGCCCTTTTGGAAGAACTCCAGCAGACTTTTTCAGAACAGGCATCTTACCTCTTTTTATTCCAAGCTTTTCCTTCAACACTCCCCCAAGGCCTTGCGTGGACCAAAAACCCCGCAGTCAAAAAACTGCTCCACGGAGCAGGACAAACCCAAGAAAAGGGAAACTGGATTTTACTTTCTCTTCCTAACACTTCCATACACCAACTTACCTATGCCCTCCTCTCATAACACACCCCCATCGGAAAACCCGCCAGAAGCACGCGAAGAACTGACGGGCTTAATCCACATCAATCCCTCCCTTCTCGAGGAAACTCGCCAGAGCGTCCGAAACTTAGAGCAACTCCGAGAGAAGCTCCAGCAGCTCCAACAACCAACGGGTATAACTCCTTTTTTTCATACCCTCCTTGTGGCCGCAATCTCTTTAGATACCTCTGATATCCACGTGGAACCCGAGGAAGGAAAGGCGCAACTCCGTCTTCGTATTGACGGCATGCTACACGACCTCATGGAAATCCCTTTTCCTCTCTACGAAAACCTTCTTTCTCGTATCAAATTGGTATCGGAAGTTAAGCTCAATGTGGCAGACAAGCCTCAAGACGGCCGGTTCTCTTTTGAGCTGACCCAAGGAGAACTTATTGAAGTCCGTACTGCAACCCTTCCTGCAGAGTATGGTGAGTCGCTGGTGCTTCGCGTACTCAACCCGCGAAGCCTTATTACCATTGAGGAGCTCGGCCTGAAAGGATCCATGCTGCAACTGCTTAAACAAGAACTCTTTAAGCCCAATGGAATGATTATTGCAACAGGGCCTACGGGTTCTGGGAAAACGACCACCTTATACGCTTTTCTCAAGGAAATCGTAAAGCCGGAAATCAAAATCGTCACCATCGAAGACCCTATCGAATATCATCTCGAAGGAATTTCCCAAACACAGGTAAACCCGGAAAAAGGATACGATTTTGCTTCCGGCCTGGAAGCTATCGTACGCCAAGACCCGGATATCATTTTGGTGGGAGAAATCAGGGATAAAGAAACGGCTCAAATTGCGATTCAAGCTGCCTTAACCGGACACCTCGTACTCTCCACACTTCACACGAACGACGCGCCAGGCACCGTTTCCCGCCTCATAAGTTTGGGCGCGCAGGCGGTAAACATTGGGACAGCCTCCAACGTCATACTAGGACAGCGCCTAGTGAGAAAAGTCTGTCCGCATTGCTCGGTTTTAACCGCCCCCACAGAGCAAGAGTTAGAAAAAATCAAAAAAGCCCTCCCTTCCCACGACATTTCATCTCTCCAAATCTCCAAAGTCAAAGGATGCGCGCAGTGTAATAATGCCGGCTACAAAGGGCGTATTGGAATCTTCGAAGTTATCCTGATAGACCCTGCAATGGAAGAGTTTATTCTTACCAATCCTTCTACCGCCGCTCTTCGGAAATTCGCCATTACGCAAGGTATGGTTACCATGCACCAGGACGGAATACTCAAGGTGCTCGAGGGTATCACCACGATTGATGAAGTCGAGCGAGTAACGGGAAATATATAACCCCCTAAAGCCGGGGACCATTTGGTGTTCGGAACGCAAATTTGGAAATATCCAGAGGAATAGCTCAGCATTACCCGAGCTACCCGTCATAAAATAATTCCAGGTCCCCAGCTTTGGGGGGTTAGGAAATAGGACATGTCCTATTGTCCATGATTATAGACCATCCTAAAATATTTGTCAAGGGCCCTATTCTATGGCAGAGAATTTCATAAACAACCTTCGCCCCCGCTTGTGGGGCGAGTATATAGGACAAGAAAAAATAAAAAACAGCCTCGAGGTTATTATTCAAGCTGCAAAAAAGCGGAGCGACCCCTTAGAACATCTCCTTTTCTACGGAAACCCGGGCTTGGGGAAAACCACATTGGCCCATGTGGTTGCCGCAGAAATGCAGGCCTCTTTGAAAACCTGCTCAGGCCCTACTCTTGAAAAAGCCGGGGACTTGGCTTCTCTCCTTACCAACCTTGAAGACGGGGATATTCTTTTTTTAGACGAGTGCCACCGCGTGCAAAAAGCGGTAATGGAAATGCTCTACTCTGCACTCGAAGACTTTCAGCTGCACCTCGTAATGGGAAAAGGACCCATGGCGCGAACCATGGATTTGGACCTTCCCCGCTTTACCCTTATTGGCGCTACCACCAGGGTTGCTCTTTTGCCCGCCCCCTTCCGAAACCGTTTTGGGGCAATCTTCCAGTTGCAGTTTTACACCCTGCATGATATGGAGAAGATTGTCCAGCGCTCCTCTTCTATCTTGGAAATACCCATTGCGCCTGCCGCGCTTAGTCTTATCGCCTCAAGATCCCGCTATACTCCCCGAATTGCAAACAGGATTTTAAAAAGAGTGAGAGACTTTGCAACCATCGAGGGTTCCGGTATTGTTACCGAACAAAACGCAAAAAAGGCGCTCGAGTTCCTCGAAATTGACGAGCTGGGGTTAGAGCCCGCAGACAGAAAACTGCTGGAAACAATTATCAAACAGTTCGGCGGCGGCCCCGCAGGAATTCAGGCTTTAGCTGCGGCAAACGCAGAAGAGGAAGACACTATTTTAGACCTCTACGAACCCTACCTTCTGCAGCTTGGACTTTTGGAGCGCACCCCCAGGGGGCGCATGGCAACCCCGTTTGCTTATCGACACTTACGAATACCTACCAAACAACCAGAATTGCTTTAATTTTCTATATTATGTCGGGACATTCCCATTGGGCGGGCATAAAACATAAAAAGGGCTTGGCCGACGCAAAGCGGAGTCAGGTCTTTTCCCGTTTGGCAAAAGAGCTCACGGTGGCCGCAAAAGAGGGTGGAGCAGACCAGGAAACGAACCCGAGGCTGCGCACCGTAACCGAAAAGGCGCGCGAAGCCAATATGCCTTC
>DASRUP010000013.1:0-10343 GCA_035655395.1 Minisyncoccota bacterium | reverse complement strand
GAGTTTTCCACTCAAGCTTGCTACATGCTCTGTATCGAGCGTGTCTTGTACCTCGGGATATTTTTCAAGCTCACGGGCAAGAATGTTTTTGATTTGTAAGACCTCTTCTTTTGTTTTTCCTTCTACACGCACCGTAAGGTAGGGGGAAGTGTTGGAAGCCCGCACCAGACCCCAGCCCGTATCGCTTATTGCCAGGCGGATGCCGTCGATGAGCGTGACGGGGTACTTTGCCTTAAGCGTTTGGGTAATCTGATCCACAATCTCAAATTTTTTTTCGTCGGAACACCCGAGTTTAATCTCGGGCGTGCGCACTCTGTAGGGAAATTCCGCAAACAGAGAAGAAAAAGGACCATCGTGGCGGGAGGCTAACTCCAGCATTTTTCCTGCCGCAAAAAGCCCGTCGTCAATTTTAAAATACTGTTCTACGAAATAGAAATGTCCCGATACTTCTCCCCCAAAAATAATGTCGGGGTCTTTGCGAAGCGTTTCTTTTATGGGGGCGTGGCCGGTACGATGCATAAGAGGAACACCGCCGTACCCGGGAATAAGCTCTTCCAAAAGTTTTGAGGACTTTACGTCGTAGAGAATTTTTTTGCCGGGATTCCGTGAAAGCGCGTCTTTCGCGAAAAGCAACAGTGCCAAATCGGCTGAAACGAATTCTCCCTTTTCATCCACAAACCCGGCGCGGTCCCCGTCTGCATCCAAGCCTATGCCAAAATCCGCTTTTTCCTGCCGCACCTTTTCCGCCAAATCTTTCATGTTTTGCGGAGCTTCGGGATCTGGATCGTGATTGGGAAAAGTGGCGTCTGGCTCGGTGTAAAGCTCTACGACTTGGCATCCAAGCTTGCGAAACAGTTGCGGGGCAAACATGCCAGCAGACCCGTTTCCCGTGCCCACCACGACTTTGAGAGGCCGCGCCAACTTTATATGTTCTGTGAAGTACTTTTCATAGGCCTCATACACTTCCAGTTTTCCCAGCTCCCCTTCTTTGTCCTGCACAAAGTCTTCTTTTTCTGCGAGCTCTCGCATTTCCTGCAATTCCTTTCCGAACAAAGGCCAGACCCCTTTTTTCATCATTTTAAAACCATTGTAAAAATATACGTTGTGGCTGCCTGTAATGTTCACGCCCCCGTCCAGGTCAAAATGCGCCACGGCAAAATAGACAAAAGGGGTAAGCGACACGCCGGCGTCCAAAACGTCGCACCCGGTGGTCAAAACCCCTGCTATAAATGCTTCGTCGAGTTGCCTGGCAAACGGCCGCAGTTCGTATCCTACCACCACTTTCTTTCCCTGCTGCCTCCGAATAAGGGTTCCGTACGCCTTTCCAATTGCTTTGGCAGACTCGACAGTCAGGGTAATGCCGGGAAATGTGCCATACCACTTCTCGAACTTGGCGATTTCCTGGGGCGAAAACTCTTTCCCGGCTATTCCCCGGATGTCGTACTCGCGAAATATCGTCTCTGGGATATGCATAGTTTACTCCATACCATGGCTTGACCATTTCTGGCAATATGCTACACTGTGCATACCATGAGGAACTACCAACTTACCCTCATTTTCTCCCCGATTTTGTCAGAACAGGAGGCAAACGACCAGATGCAGCAACTAGCTTCTCTGGTGCAGGAAAAAGGAGGAATCCTGGGCGAACAGCAAATGCTGGGGAAACGCCCTCTTTTAGCTCCCATTAAAAGCCAAAAAGAAGGGTTTCTGGCAAGCCTCGCCTTCACGGTTTCTCCCGAATACTTAGGAGAACTCGAGGCGCAATACAAAGGCAACAGCCGGGTTCTTCGGTCTCTTTTGGCCCAGCGCGTCAGAAAATCGGCAAAAGCCGGAAGAGTGCCCCAGTTAAAACAGCAAACAGAGACAGAAGGTACGCAGGAAACGCAACAACAGAGGGAACCGCGCAAAGAAGAAAAAATCGATTTGAAAGACATCGACGAGAAACTGGAGGAAATCTTTAAAGAGTCGAAATGAATTTCAATAAAGCCATTATTATCGGCAACGTAGTTGCAGATCCCGAATCCCGAACCACGCCGTCGGGCCAGCAAGTATGCTCGCTTCGCGTTGCTACCAACCGCACGTGGACAGACAAGGCGGGAGCCAAACAGCAAAAAGCAGAGTTCCACAACGTGGTGCTCTGGGCAAGATTGGCAGAAATTGCCTCCCAATACCTTAAAAAAGGAAGTCTGGTGTTAATCGAAGGCAGGCTCCAAACACGCAGTTGGGATGATCAAACGGGCAACAAGCGCTACCGCACCGAAATAATCGCAGAAAATATGCAATTAGGACCACGAGGATTTAACCAGGGAGGAGGCGAAGAACAAAGGCCTCCGGCCAAAGAACAGGAACAGCAGCCCAAAGACGAAATTCCTATAATCGAAGAAGACGAAGAAATTGATGTTAAAGACATACCATTCTAGTATGGAGTGCTATTTTTGCAAGAAGAATATCAAAGAGGTGGATTTTAAAGAAACGGTAATGCTTCGCCGTTTTGTATCCGGCCTGGGAAAAATCAGAAAACGCACGAGAACGGGTTTGTGCGCCACGCACCAGCGAAAAATCTCTCACGCGGTAAAGCGCGCAAGGCACATGGGCTTACTTTCTGCTTTGGCTAAGTAAAGTTTCCCGAATTTTCTTTCCCACTGCGGGATTCTCTTTCAGAAACGCTCTCGAGGCGTCCATGCCCTGCCCTAATTTTGCGTCCTCAAACTGGAGCCAGCTTCCGGCCTTCTTTACCACTCCTTCCCGTATTCCCGCGTTGAGCAGGTCTGCTTCATAAGAAATTCCTTCGTTGTAATAAATATCAAACTCGGCGGTCTTAAACGGAGCTGCCACTTTGTTTTTCACGATTTTCGCCCGAATCCGGGAACCTATAATCTCTTCTCCGTGCTTAATTTGCGCCGCCCTTCTTACTTCGATGCGCACAGAAGAGTAAAACTTGAGAGCAAGCCCGCCTGGCGTGGTTTCCGGGTTGCCGTAGATCACGCCTACTTTCATGCGGATTTGGTTTAAAAAGATCACCGACGTTTTTGTTTTTGCCACCAGCCCGGAAAGCTTGCGCAAAGAAGCTGACATTAACCGCGCCTGCAGGCCGATTTGAAACTCGCCCATTTCGCCGGCTATCTCGGTTTTGGGGGTTAAGGCCGCCACCGAGTCTATTACCAACACGTCTATTTCCCCAGAACGCACCAGCGTTTCCACGATTTGCAAAGCCTGTTCTCCGGAGTCCGGCTGGGAGATCAGCAAATCGTTTACGTTCACGCCGATGCGCTTGGCGTAATCGGGGTCCATGGCGTGTTCAGCATCGATAAAGGCGCCCACTCCCCCCTTTTTCTGGGCTTCCGACATAACGTGCAGAGCCAGCGTAGTTTTCCCGGCGGATTCCGGGCCGTAAATTTCAATAATTCTTCCCCGGGGAACTCCCCCTACCCCCAGCGCCAAATCAACAGAAACAGAGCCGGTGGGGATTACGTCCACATCAACGTGCCTTGCTTCCGAAAGCTTCATAATCGCTCCCTCTCCAAAGCGCTGTTTAATTTCGTCTAAGGCTTCGTTCAAATCCTCCGCGTATTTTCTTGGTTCCTTTTTCTTTGCCATATGTTTTTTAAGGGTTTATCCATTCTCCTTGGGTGTCTTGACCTTGTGCGCGGCTTCCGTATACCTCCCGGGGTTTCGCTCCCTCTCCGGGGCCTACCACTCCTTTTTCCTCCAAAATATCGAGCAATCTTGCCGCTCTGGCATATCCCACCTTGAGGCGCCGCTGCAGTAGAGAAGCCGAGGCTTTCCCCGATTCCATGACCACCCGCTTTGCCTCTTCGTACAAAAGGTCGTCGTCCGATTCGTCAAAACCGTTTTCCATACTCTCTTTGGCGCGAGCTGCCAAATCGTTTCCGTCCATTTCTTCTCTGCTTACCGTGTCTGACTCTGCGGCAATCCAACCCACTATGTTCTTTACCTCTTTTTCTGAAACATATGCGCCCTGAATACGCCTGGGTTTGGTAAATTCCGCGGAAACGAACAACATATCTCCTTGCCCCAACAGCTTCTCTGCTCCCGCAGAATCCAAAATCGTGCGAGAGTCGATTTGCGAGGCAACCTGAAAGGCAGCACGCGCCGTAATGTTCGCCTTAATTAAACCGGTAATAACCTCTACGGAAGGCCTCTGCGTTGCCAGCACCAAATGAATCCCCGTTGCTCTCGCCATTTGGGCCAAACGCACAATATATCCTTCCAGCTCTTTCCCGCGGGCAGCCATTAAATCGGCAAGCTCGTCAATTACCGTTACAATATACGGAATTTCTTCCGCGTCCTCTTTGCCCTTTTTTATTTGTTCTTCGTAATACGCATGGTATCCTTTAATGTCGCGAACCCTGGCGTCTGAAAACACCGAGAACCTCCGTTCCATTTCCTTTATGAGCCATTTTAAGGCGTTGAGAGTCCTCTGCGTGTCGAAAATAACAGGCGTTAACAAATGCGGCAAATCGTTGTACACGGGAAACTCCACGCGCTTGGGATCCACCAATATGAGGCGCAGGTTCGAAGGCGGATTCCTATATAACAAACTGATAATAACATTGGTTAGGCCTATGGTCTTTCCTGAACCGGTGGCGCCTGCCACCAGCAAATGCGGCATGCGCGCGAGATCAGCAAAAATAGGAGCTCCGGAAACGTCTTTACCCAGGGCCAGAAGCAGGGAAGCTGTAGAATCTTGAAAATCCTGCGTCTCCACCAAACTCCGGAGGCGTACCGTTGCTCTTGTTTTATTGGGAATTTCAATTCCGACAAGGGCGCGACCTGGTATGGGCGCCTCGATACGCAAAGGGTGAGCAGCCAGGGCCAAAGCCAAATCGTTTTGCAGGGCCGTAATGCGCGAAAGCTTAATCCCTTCTGCGGGTTTAAACGCGTATTGGGTTACCGCGGGGCCAATGTTCACTTCCGAAATTTCCACGGGAATATCAAAGTTCTGCAGGGTTTTCTTAATAATCGCAGAATATGTTTTTACATCTCCGGCGTTGGGCACTCCTTTTTCCGGCTCTAAAAGATCGGTAGTGGGAGGCTTATAGTTTAAAAAGGCGGAAGTTGGTTCTGCTTTTTTTTCTTTTCTTTTTTCTTTTTCTGCTTCTTTTAGCCTTTGCTCCTCTGCCTCAAAGATCGTGGACGACTGCACCTTGGGCTCGGGCTCTACTTTCGAAACCTGGAATTTGGGCTCGAAAATCCTTTTGAGCTTCTCCTGGGCGCCTGTAGCAAACGAAGAAGGTTCTACTTTCTCATGAGGGAGCAATTGCCATAGTATTACCGCCCCCACCGCCACCAAAGAAAAGAAAATGATTTCGCCAACCCAAACGCCGAATGCCGCAAACACCGGCAGCGACACGGCAGACCCAATGAAGCCGCCGAGTTCAGCTACCTGCAAATTCCGGCTTCGCGCAAATGTTCCCAATATGCCGCTCGTGCTCACCACTACCAAAAAGAGAGCGCCAAAAGCAAGAAAAGTGCTGTATTTCTTCATACCCCACAACACCGCTCCCGTTCCGATAAGAAACAAAGGCAGGAGGAATACGCCCCGCCCCACAAGAAACTGCGCCCCCTCAAAAAGCATATTGCCCGCCGCTCCCGCCCTTCCAAAAAAAGCAAACACAAACACCAGGGCAAAGGCGAAAAATGCAATACTCAAAACCATGCGCTGGGCGCGCTCGGGAAGGTTTACCGAAAAGCTTGGCAGGGGAAGGTGAAACAATCCTCCTCCGTTTTTCTTCTTTTTCTTGCCCACAATATCCCTATTATACAGGCTTATTCCCCACAGTTCAAATTCCTGCAAAACCTCCACCAAAAACCGCCTCCGAGGCGGTTTTTACGCTTGCTTTTTTATTTCACTGCGGTAGGTTTTTCTTTTGGTTTAAAGCCGGTGCCGGCGGGAATGAGTTTGCCGATTATGACGTTTTCCTTGAGCCCACGGAGCCGGTCTTCCCTGCCTTCGAGAGCCGCCTGAATTAACACGCGGGAAGTTTCCTGGAAAGAAGCCGCCGAAAGGAAGCTTTCGGTGGTTAAGGCGATTTTGGAAATCCCAAGCAGTAGGTCTACGGCAACGGGAACAGTTTTGCCCGCTTTTTCCAAACGCTCTTTTTCTTCCTGGAACGTGCCGCGCTCCAACACTTCGGCTTCTGCAAATTTGCTGTCGCCCGGCGTTTTTATGCGCACTCTCGAAAACATCTGGCGGGTAATAACCTCGATGTGCTTGTCGTGAATGGAAGCTCCCTGGGAAGTATAAATCTGCTGCACTTGCTTTGCGATATATGCCTGCGTTTCTTCTTTGCCGGTATTCTTAAACAACTCGGCGAGATCAAGGTTTCCTTCGCACAACTGCTGGCCTTTCACCACCTGGCTGCCCTTTTGCACCCACAAGGCGCGCTTGGCAGGAATTTCATATTCCATAAATTCACCAGACTGCTCTTTTTTCTTGCCCTGCGTTCGTCGAACGGTCTTTTTCTTGGGAGGTTCTTTGGGTTCTATAATCTTATCTTTCCCGGTGGGGCGAATTTTTATTACGCCGTCTTGAGTAATCTCTTCCACGATTCCCTCGACTTCAGAGATAACCGCCTTTCCTCCGGGCACGCGTCCTTCGAAAATTTCTTCCACGCGAGGCAAACCCTGGGTAATGTCGCCGCCGGAAGCCACGCCTCCGGTATGGAACGTACGCATGGTAAGCTGGGTTCCCGGCTCCCCGATAGACTGGGCAGCCACAATACCCACGGCAGATCCGATTTCGGCTATCTTGCTGTTGCCCAAATCCCACCCATAGCACTTTTGGCACAGTCCGCGCGGAGTTTTGCAGGAAAGAGGAGAACGAACCCGGATTTCGGTAATGTTTGGGTCTTCCCCTATTTTATTGGCAGTCTTCCAGTCGATTATTTCTCCTTTCTTTACGTAATCCCCCACAGCCTCCCCAGCCACGCGGCCTCCGATTTTCAAAGGCATAGCCTGGCCGAGGTCTTCTGCGTCTTTCTTGAGTACAACCATTCCTTTATTGTCCTTACAATCCTCTTCCACAATGAGCACGTCGTGGGAAACGTCGATAAGCCGGCGCGTAAGATATCCTGCCGTAGAAGTACGCAAGGCGGTGTCGGCAGTACCCTTTCTTGCTCCATGTGTAGAAATAAAGTATTCCAGCACGTCGAATCCTTCTTTAAAAGAATTCTTTACAGGCAACTCAATAATGCGCCCTGCCGGATTAATCACCAGCCCTTTCATGCCCGACATTTGAATGGGTTGGGACCACGAACCTCTTGCCCCGGAATCAATAATAGCAAACACCGAACCCCCTTCGGGCAGCGTTTTGGGAACCAACTGCTCGATGGTGGACTTTACGCGCTGCCAAACTTCAATAACTTTTACCGATCGCTCTTCTTTCGAAAGCAACCCATGGTGCCAGTGAGTATCAATGGCCTCAATTTCTTTCTCCGCCTGTGCCAGCAGTTCTTTTTTCTCTAAAGGCACCACCAAATCCGTCATTCCCCATGTGGTGCCGGATTTCGTTGCGTACTCGAATCCAAGCTCTTTGATTCCGTCTAAGATCTCTTCGGACGTTTGCTGGGGATATCGCTTTACAATGTCGCCCATAATAGCCCCCAGCTTTTTGGCAGTCATTTGTTCGTTTACGAACGCGTAATCCTCGGGCAGGGAACCGTTGAATATCATGCGCCCCACGGTTGTCTCTACCATTTCTGCGCCAATGCGCACCTTCACCATTTCCTGAAGTCCAATGGCTCCTTGCTCATACGCTAACATTGCCTCATCTTTCGAGCTCAACATTCTCTGCTTCTTTACCTGCTGCTCTTTTACAATGCCCGTAAGGAAATAACAGCCCAGTACCATGTCTTGCCTGGGGCTCGCAATAGGATTTCCCGTGGCAGGCTTTAACAGGTTTACCGAAGAAAGCATAAGCTTCTTTGCTTCTTCCTGCGCTTCTGTAGAAAGCGGCACGTGCACTGCCATTTGGTCGCCGTCAAAGTCCGCGTTAAAAGCCTCGCACACCAAGGGATGCAAGTGGATTGCCTCGCCCTCCACTAAAACCGGATAAAACGCCTGAATGCCCAAACGGTGAAGCGTGGGAGCGCGGTTTAAAAGCACGAGCTTGCCTTTTGCCACTTCTTCCAAAATTGCCCATACCTCATCGGTTTCCTGTTCGATAAGGCGCGACGCTCCTCTTACGTTGTAGGCAAATTCTTTTTCCAGGATTTTTTGGATAACAAAAGGCTTAAACAATTCCAAGGCCATGCGCTTGGGCAAACCGCACTGGTGAAGCTTCAAAGCAGGCCCCACTACGATTACGGAACGCCCGGAATAGTCCACGCGTTTTCCCAAAAGGTTCTGGCGGAAACGTCCTTGCTTTCCTTTGAGCATGTCGGCCAGCGACTTTAACAGCCTTTTGCCTCCGGTGGTGGCGGCCGTCATGGTGCCTTTTCTCATGTTGTTGTCGATTAAGGCATCGACAGCTTCCTGCAACATGCGTTTTTCGTTGCGCACGATAACGTCGGGAGCCCCGATTTCCAACAGATATTTCAAACGATTGTTCCTATTAATCACCCTTCGGTACAAATCGTTTAAGTCCGAAGAAGCGTACCGGCCTCCGTCTAACTGCACCATGGGGCGCAGGTCGGGGGGCAGCACCGGAATCATCGTAAGAAACATCCATTCGGGGCGAATGCCCGCCTGCTGCATTCCATGGACTAAACGCAAGCGAGCCAGAATCTTTTTTCGATTCTGGGGAGTTACGTTGTCCAACTGCCCAAATAAATCGCGCGCGAGCTTTTTTAAGTCCACGTTTTCAAAAATCGCCCGCAGGGCTTCAGACCCTGTGCCGGCTTCAAACGCCTGCCCGTACTTTAAGGCAAGATTCTGGTACTCCACTTCGCTTACAATGCGCAAAGGAGTTAACGAATGTACCTCCTGCCTGGCGCGATCGCGGGCCGCTTTGAGCTTTTCTTTGTCTTCTCCTGTTTTCCCTTTGGTGCGCTGCTTAAACTCTGTTTCGATTTCTTCAAGCGCTTTTTGCCGCGCCTCTTCGTTCACACTGGTAATAACATACGCCGCAAAATATATAATTTTCTCTAACCCCTGGGCCGGAATATCTAAAAGCAAACCCATGCGCGAAGGCACGCCTTTCAAAAACCAAATGTGAGAGCAGGGAGTGGCAAGTTTAATATGCCCCATGCGCTCTCGCCTGACCGAGGCCTTTGTTACCTCTACTCCGCAACGGTCGCACACCACGCCTTTATAGCGGATTTTGCGGTATTTCCCGCAGTAGCACTCGTAATCTTTTTCGGGGCCAAAAATGCGCTCGTCAAAAAGGCCATCTTTTTCCGCACGCTGGGTGCGGTAGTTAATGGTTTCGGGCTTCGTTACCTCCCCGTGAGACCACGATAAAATGTCCTCGGGGGAAGCTAACTTTATGCGAATGGCTTCTAAATCAACGACTCTCATCTTTTTCTTCTTTTTGTTTTCCTTTTATTTCAATTTGCAAGCCTAACGAACGCAATTCGTTTAACAGCAGGTTAAAGGATGCGGGCAAATTAGGCGTTTGAATGGGCTGCCCCCGCAGGATCGATTCGTAGGTAGCGGCTCTTCCCGGCACGTCGTCTGACTTAATCGTAATCATTTCTTGCAACATGTGGGCCGCGCCATATCCTTCCAATGCCCACACTTCCATTTCCCCGAACCGCTGGCCTCCAAACTGCGCTTTCCCCCCCAAAGGCTGCTGGGTAATCAAGGAGTATGGCCCAATGGAACGCATGTGGATCTTGTCTTCCACCATGTGAATCAATTTCATCATGTAGATGTAACCCACGGTAATTTTGTGGGGAAATGCGGTTCCGTCTCTTCCGTCGAAAAGCTGCACTTTGCCGTCTTTGGGCAGTCCCGCTTTTTCCAGCTCGTCTTCAATGTCTTTTTCGGTAGCTCCCGCCAAACCCGGAGTTTCTGCCATATACCCCAACTCGTGGGCAGCCCAGCCCAAGTGAGTCTCCAAAATCTGCCCGATGTTCATACGGGAAGCCACGCCCAGGGGGTTTAAGATAATGTCAACGGGAGTGCCGTCTTCCATATAAGGCATGTCGGCTTCGGGCAATACCACCGAAATTACTCCTTTGTTTCCGTGGCGCCCGGCCAGCTTGTCTCCGCGCTGCACTTTGCGAAGCTCTGCCACCTCCACGTGAATGCGCTTCATTACGCCGGGTTCCAACTTATGGCCTTCATCTCTCGAAAACACCTTCACGTTTACGACGCGCCCGCGTTTCCCATGGGGCATTAACAAAGAAGTATCTTTTACGTCGCGCGCCTTTTCGCCA
>DASRUP010000012.1:0-6843 GCA_035655395.1 Minisyncoccota bacterium | reverse complement strand
AGCCGGAATCGCCGTGGCAACACTTTCTGTGTTTGTTGTGCGTTGGGCCTTGCGGGCGCGCGCGGAAACGCCGGCACCCCAAAGAGCTTGACATACAACAGATTTGTGATAATATATACTGCATATCCGAATGCAGTTTTTAGTTGAGGGAGAGTATGAAGACGCTGTTCTTACTACTATTGGTAATCTGTGCTTTGGGAATATTTGGTTGCACAACCACAACCACTACGACTCGGAGGTGGGTGCCTGCGGCAGATGCGGCGGTTGCTACCCCCACCCCACAGCCAGCTCCAACCGCCACCCCTGTGCCGCCTCCATCGCCCGAGTCGATCTCTACTGTGGGGTTCGAAAAAATATGGGAGCAGGATTTTGAGGACGAGCACATACCTAGCCCTGGGTATGGAGAGCCCTACAAGGCTATAGCGCCGTTTGCGGGCGGTATGGTGGAATGGGGTTCTATACATCATTTTGACTCTAGTTTGCGCCAGTCCGCATTGGGTGCAAAGTCGATAGATCTGAATGGCGTGGCAGGGCCAGGGGCGTGGGCGTGGGAATTTCCCACTATTCCAGGAGAGCCTTTTAGCGTGTCGTACAGGCTTGCTGGCAACACTGCCAACGGGCCACTGGAAAAAAGGGGAAGGGTGGAAATAATTCAAATAGATTCTGAGAAGGTAGAGCCTTTTTCCTTTGACATTCGCGGTAAGAGCCTTTTCAATATGGGGTGGGTAGAACGAGAATTGCCTTTTATTGCCCGTGGCGAAAGGACTATCGTGCGTTTTGTGAGCGACACGCCCGGTTTATTTGGGCCTTCGATCGACAGCGTACAGGTTAAAGGGCCAAAGCACGTAGCAGAGGAGTTGCGCGGCAAGTATGCGCCTATCGAAACGCCGGTGGCAACACCGGTTCCCGGCGTAGCACCCGACGCAACTCCGATGCCGACGCCTACGGCTATACCCACGCCAACCCTTATCCCGACTCCGACGCCGCAGCCTGTAGCGCCAGGTACACAAGGAATCATGCTGTACCGGAACAACAGTAAACGTGTATCAGGGAACCTTCCGCCAAAACCGCATACGGATGAACAGGTTAAGGTGTGCCACCAGTTCGAGGAGAACGGGGTGGCGGTGAATAAGACACACGGTTTGGGCGACAGGGTCGTAAGGGGTGGCCAAATGTTTCCCGACTGCACGTACTTTGCATTCGACGGTGGAGAGGCGTTCGAAAGCGAGTTCTTTGCTTCGTTTGACGCACATGACAAGTGCTTCGACGCGGTATCTCGCAATGTATATCGTAGAAGGCAGGCTACGGGTGAGGAAGAGTGGATGGGAAAGCAGGTCTTGGTGAGCGGGAACTGCGACAACGAAACAGGATTCGAAGTCGCAAATCCATATACGTTGTTTGGAAATCCTGTGTACCGGCCAGAAGAGGGTACCATAACGGTAACTCTCATAAAGGCGGTAGACGATAACCAGAGCTACACGGTTTTTTCTTCTCTGGTCTGTCCGTTTGGCTATACCGCGGCATATCGCACCAGGGAGGAAGGGGAATTTATTACAGACGTCGGCTCGTCTTTCGAGACAGATGCCAGTAGTCTGGAACTAGAGGCAAAGCTTACGGGGCTTTCGACCCCGAGCAATATACGCCAATGTGCGTTAAGCCTCAAGTAGTGTAAGGCTCGGTGTACTTGTTACGCCGAGCTTCTTCTTTATTTTTCGGGCATTTTAAGGCATACTTAAGCATATTGGTTTTGCGCGCCCGTGGCGGAACCCCGAAAACTCGCTTCGCGAATCACGGGGCAGGTTGGCAGCAAACGCATGCCGAGGTGGCGAAATTGGCAAACGCACTAGCCTTAGGAGCTAGCGCCGCAAGGCTTGTGGGTTCGAGTCCCACCCTCGGCACTTTATGTTTCTTGTCCAGCAGGCTTTGGAAATTCTTTTTAAAATACTTGTCGGAGTAAGCCTTTTGTTGCCGCTGCTGGCAGGTTCTGCCTATACGGTTCCTGCGCTTGGCCCCAAAGTGTTCTTTTTCCAACCTATTGTTGTAGCTTTAGCCGGAATATATGCGCTCCTTTCGCTGGTAGATTTTCAAAAATACCGGATTCGTTTGAACATACTTTCCTGGGCGATTCTTTTGTGGGGCGCAAGCCTTCTCGTTTCCACGCTTTTTGGCGTAGACTGGTACCGAAGTTTGTGGAGTACATCGCTGCGACTTACCGGCGTTGTTTTTCTTTTGCACTGCATTGCGTACTATTTTTTGTTAGGCCAGGTGTTGCAAAAAGAAGACTGGCGCTGGGTGCTTCGGGTGTTCCTTGGAGGAGGAATACTTGCCATACTTTTTGCGCTCATTTTTGAGGTTGGGTTTCCGCAGGCTTTGTACCAAAAGGGGGAAGAAGTACTTCGAGCGGCCTCTACATTGGGAAATGCCGCCTTTTTTGGCGGCTTTGCCATGGCGCTTGTGTTCGTTGCCTACTTTTTGCTGGCGCAAGAAAAACAAGGTCGGTGGTTTAGTTTTGCTTTGGCCGGCGCCGTAGTTTCGTTGTTTGGAGTGTTGGCAAGCGGTACAAGAGGGGCGTTTCTGGGCTTGGCGTGCGGGCTTTTGTTTTTGTGTGTTTCTTTGGCTGTATTGTGGAAAAGAGCCGGAAAGGAAGGGAGAAAGCATATATTTGGCACCATAGGGTTTATGCTGCTGCCCCTCTTTATTTTTGGAGGGGTAAGTCTTGTGTTTGTTGTTCAGAATGCGTTTTCTGTGGCAGACGTGCCTGCGGTAGAACGTTTTGTGGGCCAGGGAGCCACTGCAACTCTCCATACGCGGCTTTTGGCTTGGAATGTAGCTTTTGAAGCTTGGAAAGAAAAACCTTTGTTTGGGTGGGGGCCTGGGAATTTTGCTTATGCGTTTCACGCGTATTATCCGCCCGAAATTCTTCAGTATGGAGAGCCCGAAACCTGGTTTGACGTTGCCCATAATGTGCTGTTGGAAGCCCTGGCCACGCAAGGAATAACAGGGCTGTTTGCTTTGCTTGGCATATATGGCGCGGCGGCATTTCTTTTATGGCAAGGCTATCGGCAAAAGCAAATTGAGCCGGCTGTGGTTGGCGTGGCCGGCGCGTTTTTGGTGGCACATCTGGTATTCGGCCTTTTTCTTTTCGACATCCCTACCTCTTATATTTCGCTGTTCCTTGTGCTGGCGTTTATGGGCAGCCAAATACATCTCGCTAAAGAAGCTGCGCAAAAACCAAAACGCCTTGGCAAAAAAGTTTTCCTGGCGGGCGCAATAGTGCTTGTCACCACGGCTCTTTTGGCGGGATATCTTGTTCCTGTCGGGGTCGACCGGCTTTTTGCGAAAGCAAAAGACAATCTTCCAGACAACGTGCCCCAAGCCATTGCGTGGTATGAAAGAGCAGAGAGATTTCCTTCGCCTTACACGAGGAGCACAAAAGCCTACGTTCTCAACCAGACTATGCCTGTGCTGTATACGTTGGTTGAGCAAGGCAACAAAAAAGATGCGGCCACACTCTTTCTATTTGCAGAAAAGGAATTGCAGGAACTCCAAAGGCAAGAGCCCTTGGAAGTGCGGCACGGCCTTTTGTTTGGGCATATTTACTTTGCGGGGGCCGAGCTTTTCCAAGAACAAGAAGTGCTGGGGAAAGCAGAGCGTGTTTGGGGAGAAGCGCTCCTCAAATCGCCCGAACGGCAAGAGTTCCAATATTGGCTGGCCTTGGCAAAGTTCCGCCTCGGAAAATTCCAGGAGGGGTTTTTGCTGCTTGAAGGTGTGGTTTCTTCAAATGCGGATATCCAAAAAGGGTGGATGCTTCTTTTGTGCGTCAATAGAGAAACTACGCCTTTTAAAGAGGTACAAAAGCAAATGAAGAATTACTTAGAAAGAGGAACTTCCTCGGAAAACGAGAGGGAGATAATTCGATTTCTCCTGGAGCCCGAGTGCCAAAAAGGCGTTTCCTCTTTTCCTAGTAAATGAATTTTTTTATGAACTATTTCAAACTTGGAGATATCATATGGCAGAGAGTGTTTGGATATCCAATGGGCCCTGAAGCAAAGCGCTTTTGGCAAAATGTGTCTTTCGTGTCGGTAGGTACGTTAGGGGCGAGCGTCCTTGGTTTTTTTGTAATGATCGTGGCCGGAAGGATTTTGGGCCCCTTTGAGTATGGGAAAGCAAATCTTGTGTTTTCTATAGGCAGCGTTCTTCTTCTAGTGATGACGCTCGGTTTTCCCTACGCCCTTGTAAAGAATATTGTTCAGGAAAGAGAAGTTAAGCGTATCGTTCCATCTCTTTTTGTGATAACTATTGCTTGGGCCTTTGCAATGACCTTGGTATTGCTCCTCGTATCTCACCCCCTTTCACGACTACTGCGAGTCGATCTCCTGGTTTTTCTGTTTGCTATTGCGTTTGCACTTACCCATGTTTTCGTTGTTGTGTCCAAGTCGCTTTTTCAAGGACTCCAACAATTTGGAAGATTTGCTGCCTTTCATGTTTTGTCTGCTCTTTTTTTTGTGCTTTTCTTTTTTGGTTTTGCGAACTTGGGCGAAGACAAAAGCTTTACCTCGCTTATCTTTGCAGAAATCCTGCGATGGCTATTCCCGGTACTCATCGGATTTTTCCTCCTCCGTTCTTTGATATTCCCCATGCGTATTCATTGGAAGAATACAAAGACCCTCTTGTCTTTTAGTATCTGGGTTTTTCTTGGCCTTACCCCGGGGTATCTTTTTGGATACATCGATAGGCTGATGATCCATTATTTCTTAGGCTCTACAGCTGTAGGTTTCTACAGCGCGTATGTTTTGTCTTCTACAGTTATGCTAGAAAGGGGGCTCGGTGTTTTTCTTGCAGTTTTTTTCCCGTATAGCTCTGCAGCTCCCCATAAAAAAATTCTTTTTCGAAAAATTAATAGATTTATGGCTTTTCTTGCGGTGCCAGCCACGGGATTGTTATATGGTATTATCGCTTTTGCATTGTTACTTTTCGGTCCAGAATATGAATTTAACGTGGTACTCATTCTCCTGTTTTCAGTCAACGGTTTTCTTTTCTTTGTAAGTAGTATTTATAGCTGGCTTTTGTTTTCTATGGAGATCAAGACAGTACGTTTTGGTGCTTTCATTCCGTGGGCTGGTTTGGTGATAAATGTATTCTGCAATACTTTGCTTATACCAGTCATAGGCTTATACGGAGCTGTTGTTGCTACGATTGCGGCATTTCTTTTTGTTATCGTGTCAACAAACATCTATTTTGCTACCATGAAGAAGGAAGTTCCAGAACAAAAGCATGTTGAAACTTCACGTTGACTATACTACTATGGTGATATTCTATGAAGGTACTTGATCTTGGCTGCGGCGATAGGAAAAAAGTCATTGAGGGGGCGCAAGTTATCGGCATCGACAAGATTGCTATGCCTGGAGTAGATGCGGTGCACGACCTGAATGTTTTTCCCTACCCGTTCGGAAATAACGAATTCGACCAAATTATTTGCGACGATGTGCTGGAACACTTAGACGATATTGTGGCGGTAGTGGAAGAACTCCATCGCATTACAAAACCTGGGGGAGAAATTATCATCTCGGTGCCGCATTTTAGTTCTGATAACTACTACACCGATATTACCCACAAGCATCCGTTTTCTTCGCGCAGTTTTGATTTTTTTGACCCGCGATTTCAGAACAATGTGCATCAGTTTTATTCGAAGGCACGGTTTCGGGTCGAGAAGAAATATATAGGATTTTCTGAAGTATTGCCATCGGGGAAAAAGCATTTTCCCAATGTATGGAAAATTCTCGGAGTTGAATATCTTGCAAACCGCTTCCCGCGGCACTACTAACGACTCTTTGCTTTCATTGTTCCTGCAGCCGAACTTTACTTTGAGCTTCGGGTGACCAAATGATTATGAGAAGGAGCTTAAGCGAATTTGCGTCTCTTGGCGCTATAAAGCATACAATATACATTCCTTCGGTAGTTCAGCAAATTGCGAATTGGTGGCCTTTTCTTTTAAACTACATTGGGGTTAAAAATTACGGGGCGGTCTACCGGTTGCGGAACGGCATTGAAATCGAAACCGGAGAAGGTGTCGATGCTGCAACAATAGCTGTCGTTTTCGTGAAAAAAGCTTATGGAGACGCGAAAGACAATACAACCATTATCGATATTGGCGCCAATATTGGTGTATATGCGGTTTATGCGGCAGGGACGTCAAAAAACACAAAAGTGTATGCATACGAACCGTTGCCGCGCAGTTATAGCCTGCTTCTTAAGAATATGCAACGGAACAGACTGCAGAAGTTCATTTTTCCTTTTCGCGTGGGTGTGGCGGGCTCGAGGGGACGAAGGCAACTCTTTTTAGCAAATGGTTCTCCTTTTCACTCTTTTTACCGAACCCAAGAGGGTAAAGGGCATGTTGAGATTGGATGCATAACACTGCAGGAAATTTTCGACGAGAATAACATTGAACAATGCGATGTCCTTAAGATTGATTGCGAAGGTGCGGAGTTCGAAATTCTTCTCAACACTCCTTTGACATACTTGGCGAAGATTCAGGAAATTCGCATGGAGTGCCACGATGTTGGGGGTGGCGAATTGCAGCGTGCGCGCTTGCTTGCATACCTGAAAGCAGGGGGATTCCGGTTAGTGCGATTTACGCAAGACACTCCAACTTCAAGTACATGGTGGTTACAAAAAGCATGAAGATTCTTCAGGTGAGTAAGTTATATTACCCGTGGATTGGGGGGGTGGAACGGCACGTGCAAGATTTGGCAGAAGGGTTCCATGATTACGAGCAGGCGCAAGTTGAGGTGTTGGTATGCCAGCCCAAGGGCAAGGGAGTTGTGGATTCCGTGAACGGCG
>DASRUP010000011.1:0-3722 GCA_035655395.1 Minisyncoccota bacterium | reverse complement strand
CACCCGCGAGCTTGCCTTGCAAATCGACCAGGAGTTTCGCTTGTTCGCGAGCCAGCTTTCTTTGTATTCCACCGTATGCGTGGGAGGGGAAAGCATTGGCATGCAAATCCGCCAGCTCCGGCGCCAAAACCATTTTATTATCGGGACTCCCGGACGCGTTATTGACCTTATCAAGCGCAACGTAATTTCGTTAAACACGATACATACCGTAGTGCTCGACGAGGCAGACCGCATGTTGGACATGGGATTTATCGCCGACATCCGGTTTATTCTGGCTGGCATCCGTAAAGACCGGCATACCATGCTGTTTTCCGCAACCATGTCGCCCCGCATTAAAGGTTTAATAAGCGACTTTTTGCGCGACCCCGTGATGGTTTCGGTAAAAACGCACGAAACGCCAAACAACATCCATCAGGACGTGGTAAGCTGCAAAAACGAAAACAAAATTGACCTGCTTTCCAAATTTTTGGCAGACCAGGAATTTAAAAAAGTGCTGGTGTTCGGCCGGACAAAGCACGGCGTGGAACGCCTGTGCAAGGAACTTTCTCGCCGGGGCGTAAAAGTGGATTCTATTCACAGCAACAAATCGCACGGCCAGCGGCAATACGCGCTCCGCAACTTTAAAGAAAACCGCTTGCAGGCGCTTGTTGCCACTGATATTGCCGCGCGCGGCCTCGACATTGAAGGCGTAACCCACGTTATCAATTACGAGCTGCCCGCCACCTACGAAGACTATGTGCACCGCATCGGTCGCACCGGCCGCGGCGCAAACAAAGGGAAAGCCCTTACGTTTGTAGATTAGTTTTTTGAGTGGTAAGATAGGACTGTTACAAATTGGTTTTTTGTTCGTCTTTTCTATAAGTATGATGTTAAACAAAGAAGCAATAATCAATATAAAAAGGCCTGTTTTAACGTGGCTGGCCATTGGAGCCGGAGCAATTGCGGTTCTTTTGCTCGCATGGTGGGCTTTGAGCGGGGGCGGTTTTGACCTGGACAATCGGTTCCCCCTGGGTTCAGAGCAGGGCCGGGAGCAAACCAGGCAAGAGGGAACCGCAACAAGCGAAGCAGAACTGAACGCCGCTTTAGAGCAGGCAAAGCAACGGCTTGCCGTTCTTCAGATAAGAATGGAAACAGAGCAAGTTTCAGACGAAATGATAGAGGAGGTACAGGATATTAGGGTTACTCTGGCGGCTGCCTATGAAGACGCAAACGCCGAGGCCAAAGAAAAATGGCGGAAACTTGACGAGGGGCTCGAAGATTTGGAACAGAACCTGCGCAAGAGTTGAGTATAATGGGATAGTGGTTGAGGCGGCAAGAAACCGCTTGGAACGTCATACTGGTAAAAGGCATTGGTACTGCAAAAGCGATACTGGTTGTGGTTTTGAGTATTGAAAGCCAGGCAGTGTGCGCTCAAGCATATACGTGACTTCTACGCTTTCAAGCTGTTCTTGAGAGTTGTGAGTTTTGTTCCACGAATGGCAAAGATATTGGGCGTAGTATACCCGGTAGGGCGCAAGCGCTTGATACCAAAGGTTCATCATGTATTTGCGCCAGCGTTCCCCGTCGTAGGTATCAGCTACCACGCGTGGTTTTTCCCAGGAAACCGGAGAGACCTTTTGAAAAAGATCAGTGGTTGTTCCGTTTTTGAGAGTCCCAACTACCACATACCAGCCGTCGTCTGTGTAAGGAAAGGGAGAGAACATGTTCCATAACTGGTCGAGCCGCAGGGAATAAGCAAGGTTTTTCGACTCTGGCGGTAAAAAGTATGCCGAAGGGAACATATTGCCAAGGTTCCAAAGAAAAACATATATAATAAGCGCAAAGACGATTGAGCCGGAAAGAGCGATAGCGATCCGGCTTTTTACTGTTTGGTTTGGCGCAGGAGATGGGTGAGAAAAGGGAAAACACTGGGTTTTTCGGTGAGAGGCGATATATTCATAGATATTTGTGCCTGCGCGAAAAATAAAGGGAATGCGAAGGAGTGGGGCAAAAAACCAAAGGAAAGGGCAGGCTTTTACGACAACAGTAACCCCATCGAATTTGTAGTGGCGTTTGCCTTGTCGGTCAACCACTACCCACGAGTTATAGCGCAGCATGTCGCGCAATATAGATTCTTCTTGGCTGGCCGGCAAAATCTGGAGCTTGGGAATAAGAAAAAAAGTTTTTATGTATTGGACTGTTCGTTGGCAAAACCCGCATTCTCCGTCGTAGTAGAGAACGAGGTTTTGTTTTTTGTTTGCGATACGTTTTCGAGACAGGAAGTTCCAGAATGGGGGCGGCAAGAGCGCAAGTGTGGATATTATCCCTATCCACGGAAACGGTCCGAGATGCATTGCTGTTGCCAGCCCAACGTGGAATGCGATAAGAGCAAGCGCGGCCGCCAGGCGAAATTGATATGTTTTAAACGGAGCAACCAGGAGAAAGGGAGCTAGAAACTCAAGAGCGAGAATGGAAAAAGTGAGGTATTGCAAGAGAACCGGAAAAGAAAGAAGAAAGTTACCAAAAGGGGAAACAAGCTGGTCGATGCTAAGGGTATAGTATACTGCGCTTCCTTCCAGAACCCACTGGCTGCCACTTTTTAAAAGGGCGGTAAAAAAGTATACAAATGCAATTTGTAGTATGTAGGCCGCGGAAGCTACGGAAGAAAAAATATTGGTTTCTAGAAATGCAGGTTTTCGTATGCTGTCTACGGAATAGCGAGCTCCCAAAGGGAGAAATATAGCCCAGAAAAGGGTAAGTCGCAAAAGAATATCCCCACCTTGCAGGATAAGCGGGTTGTGAGTTTGGAGAGAAGCGAGAAGCATCCAGGAAAGTACAGTGGCAAGGCGCGTATGAAATCCGACCAAAAGCATGCAGGCAAACACGCCGGCAAGCAGGAACAAAAAAGCCTGGAATTCCCACGACCCATTGAGTGAATGGAAGGAAAAAAAGAAAGGGTTTTGGTAGAACTGATCTGTCGCGGCGCCTGGGAACACCCCTTGATCAGTGTAGTGGGCGGTTAAGTAGCGTACGCGATTGAGTAGATCGGTAAGAATAAGAAAAGCCAAACCAACCCGCAGAGCGGCAAGGGCGCGAAGGTCTAGACTGAATAGCTGGGTGAATGTTGTTCCGAGTCTCATGGTATTTTTAATAATTAGTTATAGCATATCAGATTTTTCAGAAGATATGGATGCCGGCCAATGAAAGAAGTAATAGGGTATTTCACAAAAAGCTTTTTTAAGAGATAATCAAGCTATATGGTACAGAGTAAAGCTGCAACGGTTACAGAATACTTGGCAGGGTTGCCCGCGGACAGGCGAAAAACCATATGGCAGTGTACTTAATGAATGTGTATGGTAATAAGGAAAACGAGCAATGGTTCGGCGAAGAACTGGAAGACTGGGAAAAGCAGCATGGGAAAAGAGTAGATATGGGAAAATCGTGCGTGCGATTTAAAAAGTTAGAAGACTTGCCCGTTGAGCTTATTGCAAAAGCAATAGTCAAAACACCTGTTCATAAGTTTATTGTCATGTACGAAGAATCCCGTAAACGATAATGAAAAAAGTTTTGCTTGTGGTAAGTGAAAAAGGATATACGTGGGACGAGGTTATATATCCCTACCTGGAGTTTCAAAAAAAGGGGTGGCAGGTTGCTTTTGCCACGCCCGTGGGGGGCACGCCAAAAGTAGACCCTGTAAGTATTATAGTGCGGCCGGTGTTGCAAATGTTTGGATACGGCACGGC
>DASRUP010000010.1:0-9042 GCA_035655395.1 Minisyncoccota bacterium | reverse complement strand
CGCGATCAGAAGTTTGGTTCCGCCAAAGTAAGCTTTGCGGGCCCTGCGGCAAACCTTGCCATTGCCCTTGTGTTCGGGCTTTTGCTGCGGTTTTTCAGCGGCCCCATTGCTGCCCTGTCCCCAGAGCTCATTGGCATGCTGGTGATTATCGTGCAGCTCAATTTGATTCTTGCCATTTTTAACCTGATACCCATTCCGCCCTTAGACGGTTCTCATATTCTTTTTGATTTTCTGCCTGCGTCTTTCGACGGACTAAAGCGCTTTCTCATGCAGTACGGATTCTTTGCGCTCATATTCTTTGCATTTTTTATTTTCCCCATGTTTATTCCGGTGGTGCACTGGCTTTTCCGGTTTCTCGTAGGGTTTTAGCGATTGACAAAAAAGAGTTAATTTGATACATTATTTGCGACATGCCAACTATTCGGCAGCTTATCAAAAAACCAAGAAAAAAGGCGGGCAAGAAAGACAAAACGCCTGCTTTGAGTTTTGGTTTTCGCTCGCAGAAAAACCGTATTGTGCGCTATCCTTCTTCGTTTAAAAGGGGAGTGTGCGTGAGAGTGTTTACCACTACGCCTAAAAAGCCAAACTCCGCCTTGCGGAAAGTGGCAAGAGTAAGGTTGTCCAACGGCATGGAAGTAACCGCCTATATCCCGGGGGTGGGACATAAGTTGCAGGAGCACTCGGTTGTCCTTTTGCGCGGCGGAAGAGTAAAGGATTTGCCAGGCGTAAGATACCACATTGTGCGCGGCGTACTGGACGCGGGAGGCGTAGAAGGCCGAAAGCAAGAGCGTTCCAAATACGGAACCAAAAGAGGAAAATAACATATGCCGCGAGGAAATTTCCGAAAACCAGCAGTTGACCCCGATTCCGTGTATGGAGACGTTATGGTTTCCAAGTTTGTGAACCAGGTAATGGAACGGGGCAAAAAATCGGCCGCACGAAAAATCGTGTACGGCGCTTTTGATTTGGTAAAAACCCAGTCTAAACAAGATCCCCTCGAAGTGTTTCAAAAAGCAATCGAAAACAGCTCGCCCTTGCTGCAGGTTCGCTCCCGAAGGGTGGGAGGAGCCACCTATCAGGTGCCCATGGAAGTAAAGGCTGATAAGCGCATGAGCCTGGCCATGAAATGGATTTTGCAAGCGGCAAAGTCAAAGAAAGGCAAGCCCATGAAAGAAAAATTGGCAGAAGAGCTGCTTGCGGCATATAAAAATGAGGGTTCTGCAGTAAAAAAGAAAGAAGACATGCACCGCATGGCCGAAGCCAACCGCGCATTCGCTCATTTCGCCTGGTAAAATATATGGCTCGCGAGTATCCTGTTGAAAAATATCGAAATATCGGGATTATTGCCCATATTGATGCCGGGAAGACCACGTCGTCTGAGCGCATTTTGTTTTACACGGGAATTTCGCACAAAATCGGCGAAGTGCACGAAGGGGCCGCAATTATGGACTGGATGGTGCAAGAAAGAGAACGCGGAATTACCATAACCTCCGCCGCCACCACGTGTTTCTGGGTACCCACCTATTTGCAAAACGAACAGGCAAACAAATACCGTATTAATATTATAGATACTCCAGGCCACATTGATTTTACCGCAGAGGTACAGCGATCGCTTCGCGTATTGGATGGAGCGGTTGTTATTTTCGACGGCGTGGCCGGGGTGGAGCCGCAATCGGAAACCGTATGGCGCCAGGCAGACAAGTTTGGTGTTCCCCGCATTTGTTTTATCAACAAGCTCGACCGCACCGGCGCTTCTTTTGAAAAAAGCCTGGGTTCTATTGTAAAGAAATTAACCAAAAACGCGGTTGCTCTGCAAATTCCTATGGGAGAGGAAAACGCCATGAAAGGAGTAATTGATTTATTGGAAATGAAAGCCGTGTACTTCGACGGAGATTTCGGCCAAACGATAAGAAAAGAAGAAATTCCGGCAGAACTGCAGGAAAGGGCAAAAGAATGGCGCGAGAAAGCGGTGGAGAAAATTGCTGCGGAAGATGAAGCCTTAATGAACAAATATTTGGGCGCCCAGGAGGTGACGTTGCCGGAACTTAAGAAAACCTTACGCAAGGCATCTCTCCAAGGCAAGCTGGTGCCGGTATTTGTGGGTTCTGCCCTGAAAAATATGGGTGTGCAGCTCGTGCTCGACGGCGTCATTGATTATTTGCCAAGCCCGGTGGACGTGCCCGCCATTGAAGGTGTTGATCCCAAAACAGGAGAGTCCATTCCCCGAAAGCCTGCAGATACCGAACCCTTTGCGGCACTTGCTTTTAAAGTGGCGTCCGACCCCTATGTTGGGACATTAACCTACTTTCGCGTGTACTCTGGCACCTTGCAAAAAGGGTCTTATGTATTGAACACAACTACCGGAGAGAAAGAGCGTATTAGCCGCATATTGCGCATGCACGCGGCTGAACGAGAAGAAGTAGACGAGTTGTATGCGGGCGACATTGCAGCCACGGTGGGTTTGAAGGCCACCAGCACCGGGCATACGCTTTGCGCAGAAAACGCCCCTATTGCGCTAGAACAGATTTCTTTTCCCGAGCCCGTTATTTCTATTCGCATTGAACCCAAAACGAAAGCCGACCAGGAGAAAATGGGCTTGGCTTTGCGCAAATTAGCGGGTGAGGACCCCACGTTTCGCGTGACTTCCGATTTGGAAACCGGGGAGACCATTATTTCCGGCATGGGGGAGCTTCATTTGGAGATTATTGTAGACCGCATGAAGCGGGAATTCGGCGTGGGGGCAAGCGTGGGAAGGCCTCAGGTGGCGTATAAAGAAACCATCCGCAAAGATGCCGTCGCTGAAACCAAGTATGTAAAACAATCCGGAGGCCGCGGGCAGTATGGCCATGTGCTTTTGCGCGTTGAGCCTAAAGGAGAAGGAGAAGGCTTTGAATTCGTAGACGCGATTAAAGGAGGTGCCATTCCCAAAGAATACATTCCTGCGGTAGAAAAGGGGGTACGGGAAGCAATGGACAAGGGAGTGCTTGCCGGGTATCGGCTCGTAGACGCCAAAGTAACATTGAAAGACGGTTCCTACCACGAGGTAGACTCTTCGGAGCTTGCGTTCAAAATAGCGGGTTCCATGGCCTTTCAGGAAGCGGCCAGAAAAGCGAATTTGGTGCTGCTGGAACCTGTTATGCATGTCGAGGTTACTATTCCTTCTGACTTTCTGGGAGACGTAATCGGCGACCTTTCTTCGCGCAGAGGTCGCATTGAGGAAACCGACGACCTTTTGGACATGAAGGTTATTCAGGCCAAAGTTCCGTTGTCGGAAATGTTCGGGTATGCCACAAACCTTCGTTCCTTGACGGAAGGCCGCGGAACCTTTACCATGGAATTTGAACGATATGAAGAGGTTCCTGCGAACATTACGCAGGAAGTAATCGAGGGAAAACGCCGTTAAGATACACCTATGGATCTGAATGAAATTAAAGAACTTATACAGAAGGACGGGGGAAAAATTATTATCGTAGAGAACGACAAGCCCCAGGTAGTGGTAATGTCGTTTGAAGAATATAAAGCAAACGGGAGAAGGACGGCATCATCGGGGCCACCGCCGGCTCCCAGGCCCCAGCCCGAGCAGCCCTTCGACGCGGCTCAGGGCAAGCCCGCCCCGGTGCAAATGTCTCCGGAACCTCCGAGGCCGCAGAATGGCGAGCTAAGTATTGACGATTTGCCACTTTAGGTATATAAATAATAAACTAACTAATATCGTTAACTCATTGCACTATGGCAGGAAAATTCGAACGAACAAAGCCCCATGTGAACGTCGGTACTATCGGCCACGTTGACCACGGGAAAACTACGTTGTCGGCTGCAATTCTTCACGTATTAAAGTTGAAGGGTTTTGTAGCATCAGAAAAGAGCGTCGACCAAATCGATTCTGCTCCCGAGGAAAAGCAGAGAGGAATTACCATTTCTCTTGCGCACTTGGAATACGAAACAGCAAAGCGCCACTATGCGCACATCGACGCCCCCGGACACGCAGACTACATTAAAAACATGATTACGGGAGCCGCCCAAATGGACGGCGCCATTTTGGTGGTGTCTGCCCCAGACGGCCCCATGCCTCAAACCAGAGAGCATATTTTGCTTGCCCGCCAGGTAGGCTTGCCTTATATTGTGGTGTTTTTGAACAAGGTAGATATGGTGGACGACCCTGAATTGATTGACCTGGTGGAGTCTGAAGTTCGGGAATTGCTCAAGAAATACGATTACCCCGGTGATACGGTCCCTGTTATTCGTGGGTCCGCCCTGAAAGCTTTGGAGGCAGGTTCGCCAGACGACGAAGCCATTAAACCGGTTTTGGATTTGATGGCAGCAGTGGATGAAAACGTACCAGAGCCCGTTCGCGAAATCGAGAAGCCGTTCTTGATGGCTATTGAAGACGTGTTTTCCATTGAAGGAAGAGGAACCGTGGCAACCGGAAGAATTGAAAGAGGACTCATTAAGCCCAACGACGAAATAGAAATTGTCGGCGTGAAAGCAACTTCCAAAACCGTAGCAGTAAGCGTGGAGATGTTTAACAAAATGCTCGACGAGGGAAGGGCAGGGGACAACGTAGGGATTTTGCTCCGGGGCTTAAAGAAAGAAGATATCGAAAGAGGCCAGGTATTGGCAAAGCCGGGTTCCGTAACTCCTCACACTGAATTCGACGCTGAAGTGTATATTTTAACCAAAGAGGAAGGCGGGCGCCACACCCCATTCTTTAAGGGGTATAAGCCCCAGTTTTACTTCCGTACCACCGATGTGACAGGCGAGGTGGAGTTGCCCGAAGGAACCGAAATGGTAATGCCGGGCGACACCATTAGCTTTAAGGTAAAACTGTTGGTACCTATTGCAATGGAAGAACAGCAGCGCTTTGCCATTCGCGAGGGCGGAAAGACCGTGGGCGCCGGGGTGGTGACCAAGATCAGCAAATAAAAAGCACATGCCAAAGACCGCAACCCGCCAACCGGCGGAAGAAAAAGCAGCAGCACAGCCAAAGTTGAGGATTAAAATTTCCGCCTACGACCACAAGGTCATAGACGCTTCTTGCAAACAAATTATTGATACGGTGTTGCGACAAGGATGTGAACTGGTGGGGCCGGTGCCGTTACCCACAGAGATCCGGAAATATACGGTAAACCGTTCGCCGTTTGTGCATAAAGACGCCAGAGAACAGTTTGAGATGCGCACGCACAAGCGCTTCATAGACATTTTGAGTCCAAACCCGAAAGTAATTGACGCTTTAACCAACCTGACGTTGCCTGCGGGGGTGGATATTGAAATTAAAATGTAGTTGTGGTATAACGTTATTTGATGAATAGTGTTCTATTCACGCCTTAAAATCTAAGGGACCGACCCTGAAAACAAGGCTTTACGGCCCCGGGTTAGTCGGGGTTGTTTTTATGAAAGCAATATTAGGAAAAAAAATTGGCATGACGCAGATTTTCGCCGACGAAAAGGTAATACCTGTTACCTTGGTTGAGGCCGGGCCTTGCAAAGTTACCCAAGTAAGAACCAAGGAGAAAGACGGATACGAAGCAATACAGTTAGGATACGGGGAATTAACCAAACAAAAGAAAATTACCAAAACACGAAAACAGAAACCCTTTTCCCATTTGAAAGAGTTTTCCGGGCAAAGCGGCGTCCTGGGAGATGTGGTAGACGTGTCTATATTTGAAGAAGGGGACAAGGTGCAGGTTGCGGGCATTTCCAAGGGAAAGGGATTCCAGGGAGCGGTAAAGCGGCATGGATTTTCCGGCAGAAACGCCAGTCATGGAGTAAAGCACGAACAGCGCACCCTGGGCTCGGTAGGAATGTCGTTTCCAGAGCGCGTTATTAAAGGAAGAAAAATGCCGGGTAGAATGGGCGTAGATAGGGTAACGGTAAAAAATTTGAAAATTGCGAGAATTGATAAAGAGAATAATATTTTGGCCATACGGGGAGCCATCCCGGGCCGCCGCGGCACCCTTTTGGAAATCCGCGGATAGTTTTATGAAGGTAAAAACATACAACGCAGAAGGCAAAGAGGCGGGAACCATGGAATTGCCGGAAAAGATTTTTGGGGTTGAGCTAAACCCTGATTTGGTGCATCAGGTAATGGTTTCACAGCAGGGAAACCGGAGGCAGGTTTCAGCTCATACCAAAACCAGAGGCGAAGTTTCCGGGGGCGGAAGAAAACCCTGGCCCCAAAAACACACGGGAAACGCGCGCCATGGCTCTATAAGATCACCCATTTGGACGGGGGGCGGCGTGTCGCACGGGCCAAGAGCAGACCGTAACTACACCAAGAAAATTAATAAAAAAATGAGCAAGAAAGCTTTGTTTATGGTGCTTTCTGAAAAAGTCAGAAACGATATGCTCTTCATGCTGGAAGATATGCAATTGGAAGGTGCTAAAACCAAGGCTTTGGGCATGTTGTTGCGAAAATTGCCCTGCGAGAACAAGAACACCTTAATCGCGCTGCCAGAAATGAATCAGGCGGTTATCCGCGCGGGAAATAACATTCCTTCGGCCAGAACCATACAAGCAAGAGAACTGAATGTGTTGGATTTGCTCAACGCCAAATATCTGGTGATGCCAAAGGAATCGATTGAGGTTATAGAAAAGACATTTGTAACATAGTATGGCTGCGCTAAAGATTTTTAAAAAAGACAAAAGAGAAATTAAGCCGGAAGCAACCGCGCAACCTGCCGCGCAGCCAAAAGCTGCGGTGGAAAGCACGGGAGACCAGATAGTACGCCCGCACATTACTGAAAAAGCAACTGATTTGGGAGCAAAAAACCAGTATGTGTTTGTGGTAGCTCCTGGCGCGGCTAAAAACGAAATCGCCCGTTCTGTGGAAAAAGCATACGGAGTAAAGGTAGAAGAGGTAAGAGTGGTGAATGTAAAAGCAAAGAAAATGCGTTTGGGAAGAACAAAGGGAATCAAGAAAGGATACAAGAAGGCGATTGTGCAGGTTAAGAAGGGGCAAAGCATTGAAATATTACCGACATAATGAAACGCGGAATTTTTACAAAAAAGAAGCCGGAAAAAAGCCTGCTGCTGCATTTGCAAAAGCACGGCGGGCGAGGCAATACAGGCCGCATTACCATGCGCCATCAGGGTGGAGGAGCCCGAAAGCTCTACCGGCTGGTTGATTTCGGCCAGGAACAATTGGGGAAAACCGGCAAGGTGCAGGCGATAGAATACGACCCCAATAGAAATGCGTTTTTAATGCTGGTGGAATATGCCAATGGAGCCAAGCAATACGCGATTGCTCCTCATGGCATTCAAGCGGGGGACGAAATCACCTGCGACGAAAAAACCGAGGTAAAAATGGGAAACCGCATGCGGCTCAAGAATATTCCTCCGGGCGAGTTGGTGCACAACATTGAGCTGATCCCCGGCATGGGCGGCAAAATTGTGAGATCTGCGGGAACTTTCGCAAGAATAGATGCCCACGAAGGAAAATACACGCAGCTCATGTTCCCTTCGAGCGAGGTGCGAAAAGTATTGTCTGAATCGTTTGCTTCTTTGGGAATGGTGTCGTATCCTGAATTTCGCTACACAAGAATGCCAAACGCGGGGCGCAACAGGTTGAAAGGCAGAAGGCCGCACGTAAAAGGCACGGCAATGAATCCGGTAGACCATCCGCATGGAGGAGGTGAAGGAAGCACTCCGGTGGGAATGAAATATCCCAAAACCCCGTGGGGCAAGCCGGCTTTGGGAGTGAAAACAAGAAAATCGAAAAAGTGGACAAGCAGATTTATAGTGCAACGAAGAAAGAAGAAGAAAAAGAAATAACATATGGCACGAAGTTTACGAAAAGGACCCTATATTGATGAGAAACTGATGAAAAAGATTGCGGGAATGAAAGCCGGCGACAAGCAGGCGGTGAAAACCTGGTCGCGTGGAGCTACGATTACACCCGAGATGGTTGGGTTTATGTTTGGCGTGCACAACGGGAAAAACTTTATTCAAGTGGCGGTGCAGGAAGACATGGTAGGCCATAAGCTGGGAGAATTTTCTCCTACCACGAAATTTGTTCGCCATGGCGGAAAGATGCAAAAAGAAATAGAACAAAAACAGGACGAGGGAAAGCAGCCCGCGGCGGGAGCTCCGGCTGCGCCTCTTGTGAAACCGGCGGGGAAGGCTGCGCCAAAAGGAGTAAAGAAATAGGCATATGCAAAGCACAGCTACACTTCAATATATTAGAATAGCGCCCCGAAAAGTCAGATTAGTGGCCGATCGGATTCGCGGAAAGAGAGTGGGAGAAGCCCGGCTCATTTTACGCGTTACCGCCAGAAGCGCGGCAGAGCCTTTGCAAAAATTGGTGAAGTCGGCTGTGGTTTCAGCCCGCAACAATTTTCAAATAGAGGAGTCAAATTTATATATAGCAAAAATCGCCGTAGACGAAGGGCCAAAACTTAAGCGTTTTCGGCCACGCGCCCGCGGAAGGGCATACCCCATACAAAAGAAAACTTCCCACGTTACGCTGGTGCTCGAAGAAATCGTGCCGAGTGAGCAGGATCAAAAAACGAAAGCAACGAAGTTAAAGGGCGCAGTTTCACAGGCAGGCGAAGGGGGGAGCACCACAAAAAAATCTACGAAAGCGAGATTTCGACCGGAAAGAGAGCAGGCACGCGCGAAGTCGGGCGGCATGGGAAAAAGGTTTTTTAGAAGAAAAGCAATATAAGTATGGCACACAAAGTCCATCCAAAAGCATTTCGAATTCGACAAACGGCAGATTGGTTTTCACGTTGGTTTCAAAAGGGTACGTACGCAGAAGCCCTGCGCGAGGATTTTCTTATTCGTTCCTATTTGGAAAAGCGCTTGAAGGATGCCGGCATTGAAGAGATTGAAATCGAGCGTTTTGCAGGGAAGGTAACGATTTTTTTGAATACGTCCCGCCCGGGTTTGATTATTGGAAGAGGGGGTTCTGGCATTGAAGAATTGAAAAGGGAAATCGAAAAAATTATCCGGAAAGACAAACAAAGCAGATACCGGACACCCAAAGAAACCGGAAAGCGCGAGATGAAGGTGGAGATTAGGGAAATCAAGAATCCCTGGGATTCG
>DASRUP010000009.1:0-5215 GCA_035655395.1 Minisyncoccota bacterium | reverse complement strand
TGCAAAGATAAACTCTGGCGTAAGAATTTTGAGCTTGGGCTCTCTACGCATATCATAGATAAGATAAATGTGGTATTTGACTATATCTTTGCCCAGTTTGGTCAGAAGTTTCTTATAAAGCGAAATAACCAATCCGCCATTAACATGGTCAGTCCCCTTCACCTCTATCAATCTATCTTTAGATTCAAGATCATATCCACGGCCTTCACGAGAAACGTCATCGGGTGTTTCCCCGGTTCTGCGCCGCTCATATTTTATTGCAAACTGCATTGCCTTCTCTCCATTATCGTGAGGCATAAATTTTCTTGAGAATTAATTTTTGCATGCTCCTCTATCTCAATCAAATGCTCAAATAATGTTTCAGTTGCTTTTTGAGGTATCGCCTGCCAGATCCGCTTTTGAGAAACTTTTCTCGTCCAAGCGCATCGTTCTTATTGAGGTATGCCTCGTAATAAATAAGTTTCCAGTGTCTCTTTAGAGCGGTTGTCCTTCCTCCTTTTCCTTCTTTGTGTTCTTTCACACGTTGTCTCAAATCCGAAGTAAAACCAGTATACCAACTTTTATCATCCTGATTTTCAAGGAGGTAGACGTAATACATACACGGCTCGGCCCCGTAAAGTGATTTCTCCGAAATCACCACGGGGCTCACGTAAAATTCTTAAATACTAATTAGCCTACTACTATTATACTTCTTCGCGGCCTGCCACGTGATGAGCGAGCATAGCGAGCGAATTTTACGTGGCTGCCGGGCTAGGGCTCGAACCTAGAGTTTTCGCGTCCAGAGCGCGATGCCTTACCAATTTGGCCACCCGGCAATTTGCGCATATTTTAACACATTTTTGACAAAAAAGAAAGGTGCCCCTAGCTAAAGAGGCACTTCTATCGCAATTCCTTTGCAAACTTTTCCATGGAAGCCGGCTCCGACAAGGTAACAGCTTCGACGTCGCCGTCAATCCGCTTTATCAAGCTGGATAAAACCTTGCTTGGTCCAAACTCCACAAAATGAGTTACGCCAGCACTCGCCATGTACCGTACCGAGTTACGCCATTGTACGCAGTGGCACAACCCTTCGAGCAATTCGTCGCGGAGCTGATCCGCAGAGGTCAAAGGTGTACCTGTATAGTTGCCAATAACAGGAACATGTGGGTCGTAGAAATTTACAGCTTCCACTGCAGCCGCAAGACCCTCGCGGGCTTGCGACATTAACGAAGAATGAAACGCCCCGCTCACGTGCAGAGAAATGGTCTTCTTGGCTCCCCGAATTGAAGCCAAGTCCATAGCGCGAGCTACGGCTAATCGGTCTCCGCTAATAACTATCTGGTCGTCGGTATTAACATTGGCCATCTCCACGCCGGTTTCGGCGCAGATGTGTTCCAGGGCGAATTCGTCCAGTCCCAGGATGGCGGCCATTGCCCCCGGATGCTCTATGGATGCCTGACGCATCAGACGGCCGCGTTCCCGCACGAGCCAAAGGGCTTCTGCAAAAGGCAGAGCGCCGACAACAACGAGCGAGGTATATTCTCCTAAGCTATGTCCTGCTACCGACACGGGGGAGGGCTTTCCCTGCTGCTTCTTTTTTTTCTTTGTTCCCAGGAATTCTTCCCACGCCTTCCAGCAGGCAATGCTCACCACCATAATGGCGGGTTGGGAATTGACGGTATCCTGGAGTTCTTCCTCCGGACCGTTAAAGATTAGTCGAGATATTGGAAAACCGAGGCTATCGTCGGCTTCCTCGAAAACTTCCCGAGCAGCCTTTGATGCCTTGTATATTTCCAAACCCATCCCTACGCTCTGTGAACCCTGTCCAGGGAACACATAAGAGCACTTGACCGCGTCTTGACTTTGCACTTCGCAAGCCTCCTTATTAAGATTCCCTGTAAAGGGTCAACGAACTATCTATGAGTATAGCATAGGATCTGTTTTTTTACACCTGCAGGTAGCGGCGAATGGCAACAATAGAAGAAATAATGCCCAGGCCAATACCCACTATAAGCTGTAGCAAAAGCAGCATAAAAAAGTTCCCCAAAAGAAATTGCGTTACGTTAAATCCGGAAAACGCCTCGAGCTGGCCGGAAATTCCAAAGGCAACTCCCAGCGCAAACAGCATGGTTATGCAGCTTGCCGCCACGCCCACAAGAACCCCCTGGATAAGAAACGGGCCCCTGATAAACCAGTTGGAAGCTCCCACCAAACGCATTACTTCTATTTCTTCCCGGGAGCTGTAAATGGCAAGCCGAATAGTGTTAAAAGCAACCAGCGCTCCAATTGCGCCAAGCGCAATAATTACGGCCAGTATGGTGGCCCGCACACCGGCTGTTATCGCTCCCAAACGCTCGATAAGAGGGGCTCGCTCGCTAAAATCCACATCGGCGAGCATTTCAGAAAAAGAGGTATGCGACAGAAATTCTGCAATGGCTCCGTATTGGCCAGGCTCGTGGGCCTTGATATTCAGCGAGGCGCGCAAAGGGTTTCTGCCCAAAGCCTGCAAAGGCTCCAGGATTTCTTCGTCGTCTCGGTGCAGTTCCACAAAACGCGAGAGCGCCTCGTCTTTCGACACGTACTCCACTTCTTTTACTTCCGCAAGGGTCTTTAACTGCTCTTGTACCTGGAAAATCTGTTCTTCTGAAACCGCATCGTAAAAGTAAGCGCTTACGTCTACGCTTTCTTCGAGCGAAGCAACCAAAAAACTAGCCACGCCCTGCAGAATGTACGCTGTGCTTACCACAAAAAGCACAATGACCATTACCACCAATGCGGCTCCGGTAGAGCTGCGGTCGCGCAGAAACTTTTCTGTTCCGGATTTTACAATGCGCTTTACTCCTAAAAACATACGTTACAATACAATAAATTTACCGTTTTCTTCGTCGCGCACGAGCCTGCCTTCAGAAAACGTAAGCACCCGCTTGGCCAGGCGATTTACCACCTCCCTGTTATGCGTCGCCAGCATCACCGTGGTGCCAAGCTCGTTGATTTTTACCAGCAGGTTAATAACTTCTCTGGTATGATACGGGTCTAAATTTCCTGTAGGCTCGTCGGCAACGATAACCCTGGGGCGATGAATAAGCGCGCGGGCTATGGCAACCCGCTGTTTCTCTCCGCCCGAGAGCTGTGTCGGATAATGATCGGCTCTTTCGGTGAGCCCCACAATTTCCAACACCTCCTTTACGTCGCGCTCAATGGTTGCCTCGTCCAACCCCATAACCTCCATTACGTAGGCGATATTTTCTGCCGCTGTTTTTGAATCCAAAAGCCGGTAATCCTGAAATATCATGCCAATGCTTCTCCGCAACTCGGGCAATTTTGATCTTTTGATTTGGTGGACATCAAGATTATCAAAAACAATCTGCCCTTGCGTGGGGCGCTCTTCGGCCAGCAAAAGCCGAAGCAGCGTGGTTTTGCCGGCTCCGGACTTTCCCACCAGCGAAACAAATTCTCCCTTTGCGATATCAAACGATATATCGCGCAAGGCGATGCTTTTGTCGGGATAAATTTTTGTAACTTCCCTGTAGCTAATCATTTCCTATGCGTATTTGAGCTTCAATAAATTCGTCGAGGTCGCCCGAGAGAACGGCTTCGGTGTTCGATACCTCAAGCCCCGTTCGCAAGTCTTTTACCATACGGTAAGGATGCAGCACGTAAGAGCGTATCTGGCTCCCCCACTCGATAGCGGCTTGCTGGCCCTGCAATTTTGCCACTTCTTTGGCGCGTTCCTGTTCTGCCATTTGATACAACCTGGAAGCCAGCACTTGCAACGCTTTCTCTTTGTTTTGCTGCTGGGAGCGTTCGGCCTGCGACGCCACTGCAATTCCTGTGGGAATGTGCGTTATGCGAACCGCGGTTTCCCGCTTGTTTACGTTCTGGCCGCCAGGCCCTGAAGCACGGAAAAAGTCGATGTGCAAGTCGTCGGGCTTGAGTTCAATGCCTCTTTCTTTTTGTACATCAATTTCCGGGAGCACCTCTACGGCGGCAAACGACGTGTGGCGCAGGCTTTTGGCGGAAAACGGCGATATGCGTACTAAACGATGCACGCCCGTTTCCCGTTTCAGCAACCCGTAGGCATACGCGCCCCGAACTTCGAGTGATACGTTTTTGGTGCCGATTCGGCCTTCGGGACCCGGATCTCCAAACGACTGGTGGAGAATACTCACCTTCCAGCCTTTCCTTTCGCAATAGCGTTCGTACATTCTTTGCAGCATGGTGGCCCAGTCTGCGGCGTCTTGCCCGCCGGCTCCCGCCGTAATGGTGAAAATGGCATTGGCCCGGTCGTGTTTGCCAGACAAGAATGTCTGCGTTTCCTGTTTTGCAATGCGCTTTTGCAGCGATTCCAGTATCGCGGGGAGTTCCGCGGCCGCGTCTTCGTCGCGTTGCGAAAGTTTGGCTAATTCTTTCAAATCCTCAAAGTCTTTTTGGAGCCGCTCGAATTCCTGTACTATCTCTCGAAGTTCTGCAAGCTCTTGCGAAAGACGCGAGGAAGTTTCTCCGTCCTGCCAAAATTCCGGTTTCTCGGACTCTTTTTGCAAAGAAACTATTTTGTCTTTCTTTTCAGGTAAGTCAAAGACAGTCCGCCAAATAGCGGAGTTTGCCTTCTAATTCTTCCAGCTGCGTCTGCATGTCTGCCATAGTTATGAAATCGCCACCTCCACAGGAAGTTTTTTTAAAGAATCAATCTTTTTGCGCAAATAATTCAGCTTCTCGAATCCAATTACTTTCCCGTTCCTGTCTTTATTCAAAATTACCTCATCTCCGCTTTCTTCTGACATAAACTCCTTGCGAGGATCAGCAAACCAAACATTCAACGTATTCCCTACGCTGTCATAATATACCCGAATCGTCTCTATTTGATTGTTTTTGATTGTTTTGGCCATACTTGTATTCCTTCTTTAATGATATCAGTTATATATGTTGTGATAATAAAACCTTCTCTCTTGTTTAGATGCCGCACGACCACGACAAGGTGATGCTTCTGATATTTTCTATAGAATAAATAGACATTTTTATCAACCCTGCTCCTCCGGATAATGTTCGGCTCTTGCAGTGCCTTCTGAACCACACGCTCTTTTCCTCGCATAACTGGATGCTTGATTTTCGTGATAATGTTCCAGTACTGCTCTGTCGTCCTTATCTTTACACTAAGTTTCGAAACTACCTCAAAATATACTCTCGACAAACCTCCTTCTTTCTTCGCAATCCTACGGCTCATAATATTTCTATCATA
>DASRUP010000008.1:0-7618 GCA_035655395.1 Minisyncoccota bacterium | reverse complement strand
CTTTGAAACTGGAAAATAATGGCGTCTTGTTCTTCTGCGGACTTTAGGGCAAAGTTGGTTGAAGATACCAAAAGCACTCCGCGTATGGAGCGGTCGTTCATAACAATAGTGCCCTCCCGTATTTCCTGAAACTCTAAAAATTCCTGTGTAGAACCTGCCATATATCGATTATACCAGATTTATTTCCTTGTTTGTACCTTTGTGGCCAAATCTGCCACTCTGCTTTGGCGGGAGAGTTCGTCTTTGCGCAGGCCCTGGCTGCCCAGCGGATTTACGTATTCTCTTTCATGGAAATCAAGCTTTGCGTTGTTGCGCTGCCACACAAACGTTTTTGGCCGGGTAACGAAAAAGAAGGCATCCGTCAAAAGCATGGGCACAGATTTGCCCTCTACCTTAAAAAAAGCAAGTACAACTCCTGCCCCTTCCAAAACAACCGAGATAAGAACAAAAATCATCAAATAATTTTCTGCGATAAGAAACCAGAGAATAAAAATGATGGCGAGGGGAAAACCAAGGTACGCCGCCCTTTTAAATGTTAAGGGGCCAATAACTTTTGGTTCTCGCTCAATAAATTGGGGGGTTTGATATTGCGCCATGGTTATTCTGCCGTTTCACGGTACGGGTCTTCCGAGGGTTCAGGCCCGACATCCGGCCCCGGCGGCGCTGACGGGGGCGGAGCCCCCGCTTGTCTTCTTGGAACAGATCGCCTTTTCACCGGGGACGAAGCAGGAGTTTCTTGCTGGGGTTCTGGTTGCGGTTCTGCCGTTTGCTCCTCTGGCGCAACCGTGTACGGGGAGGCAGCGGGAATCCGGCCAGCGTGTCTTGGCGTGGGAATTCCCACTGGCGAGCCCTGCTTGTCTGTTTTTCCCACTTGCTGGTGAAGCTGTTCCAGCCCCGCTTTTACCGGATAAAAAATGAGTCCGTTAAGCTGTGCGGCAATATTGGTGGCAGTAGTCTGGTCGAGCCCGGCTTTTTCCACAAGCGCTTTTTCTAATTCTTGGGGCAGCATCAACCCAAGGAATACATTGGTGCAAAGCTGCAACACGTCGGCGTGCTGCTCTTGGGCGCCGTTTTTTTGGCATACGTCGTAAATGGCGTCGCCGGTTTCCGTGCCCCATAGGGCGTCTTTCACGTCGGGCGGCAACTTTTCATACATGCGCCAGAATTGTTCTTCGGTATAGGGTTTTTGAACAGGAGACATAGACCTTGACATTTTTAAACTTATGATCTATAATATATACACAATTTTAGCACGTAAGACAGTACATAAGGAGTAAAGAAGGAATGTGGGAGTTTAACGTACAAAACAGCTACAGTTTGGGTTTCTGGGGATTCTTGGCCGTGGGGATGCTGGTGGGTTTGGTGATTTGGGCATTCAAGCGAGGCGGAGCTCAACAACCTCCTGCCGCTCCGCCCACGCCACCTGCCCCACTAGCGCCTGCGCCTCCGACCGTCGGGCAGCAAAATGCGTTTCAAAGTCTTGCCCAAGCACAGGCCAGAATACTACAAAATTCTACGTATCTCCTTGAATCGGCCGAGCTAAGCGTTCAAACTGCGCTTACGAATAAGCGCGCGGATGAACGCCAGAAGTACGCCGACGACATTGAGCAAGGGCGGAGTGGTACAAACGGTGGCGCCCAAACTGGCGGCGGAGGGACCCAGCGCGGAACCAGCTATACGCTTACGGTTAACGGGGCTCCGGTGGGCCAAGGGCAAACGCGAGTGGATATCGCGGGAGGCTACGTTAACCTTACGCCCGCCCCGGGGACTCAAGGCTATGCGCCAAACACGCGCGTAACCTTAACAGTAGTTCCGGACGCTCTTGGGGCCACCGCAAGCTTCCACGGAGCAGGCCAGCGTGGGCCTCTTGAAGGAGTTGTTACGTTGAGAAACAACAGAAATGTTACCGTAACAATCGTACCCCCTACCAATCCTTCGCCGTAACAGACTCCAGTAAGGGAGGAGCGAAAAGCACTATGTGCCGATTCGCTTCTCCCTCGTTTTATTTTTTAAGAGCTTTACAATTCTGCTAATTTTCATATCCAATTTTCTAACCGCCAATATAATCATCTTTCATAATTGCCCCATATTTTCTTAAGCGTTCATTAGCCCTTTCGGGGGTATATATTTCATCTACGGTTTGTTCCCCCCACAAAGCTTCTTGTTTGTGTATCTGTTCCGCAATCGCTCGGAGCTGTGGATCTGCCGGATGTAATCTCTTGTCATCACCTTCTTCTACAAATGCCAAGTCTCCACCAATACCAGGACCCCCTTTAATAAACCAATCTCTTGGCATTCTTTGTGCTCCGAAAACTTGCTGTCCTTTTTCAAGCCAACCTCCAAAAGGATTAATATCACCTTCCAGTTTTTGACCAGGCGCTCCCTGCCCAGTCGATCTATAAAAAGGGCGAACAGACCCATCTGGCATCTTTACAACAAATACACGTCTGCCAGCCTTCTCAAACATATCAAGTACCTGTACCCCGCCCCCAAGATCAAGCAGGGGTTGAGCCGCTCCTTGCGGCGCTGGCCCACGCGGACCGGGCGAACCTCCCCGGATTTCTTTTGCTCGTTGCCAGGCAGTTTTCGGATCCATTGCATTTATTTCTTGCTGGGAAACGCCGTTGTCTTGCAAATACTTCTCAAGCCTTGACGCAATTGTTAACGGAATACTTCCTTGGTCTACTTTTTCGATACCCTCTGTTAACCAACGAGGAGCGCTTGTTGCATTTGTCCCTGTTGAGCCAGCTTGTCCGTCCTCTCTCTGCTCTGCTGCATTTTGATACCCTCTACCCTCTCCCGCCGGCGGGTTGCTGCTCGCTGCGGGTGATGGGTTTGCAGCAGAGCTCCCACCACCCGTATTAGGGTTTGGCCCTCCTCCCCCAGTGGGCGTTCCACCTCCTGTGGGTGAGGCGCCGCCATTACCTCCGCCTCCGTTCGGGTTCGTTGGATTGTAGACGATGCGTCTTGGTCCACCTCCGCCACTCGGCGGGTTTCTTCGCCCACGTCTTCCGCCTCCTTGCTGGTTTCCTCCATTGTTTCCACCTCCCCTTCTGCGCCCAGAAGCCGTTCCAGTAGTATTTAGTAGTCGGCGTACTTCTGTAAGCCTTCTTCTGTTGGCCTCGGCCTCCGGATCAGACATTTGTTTTATACCGTACTTGTTTAATAGTCCTTGGTTAAGGTCGGTGTTTAGTTGGTAGAAGTCATCAATCGACTGTATGTCTGCTTGTGCTTGGTTGATTGCGTCTTCGAGGTTTTGTATGTCTGCAGCTGGGGCGCCTTGCGATTGGGCTCTTTGAAGAGTTCCTTGCGCGCTTCTCTGGGTTTGGAGAATGTCATAGTACGACTTTACCAAGCCGTTCTTATCTTCTTGTGCAAGCCGCAGAATTCTTATTCGATCTCCATGTCGTTGTCGGCTGGTAGTTGGGTTGCCCCATGCATCACGCATGTTATCTCTTCCTGCGTAGGGGAATTCTCGCCCTATTATGGTGTCGAAGAAGTTGTGGGTTTGAGGGTTTGCAAGCACAAAGTCATCAACCCCTTCTGGCGTTCCCGTCCTTCGGTTAATGCCTGCCGATCCGTTGAGAATACGGTTAAGGGCCGAGCGGCCATGGTGCTCTAACACTTGGCGCAGGTGCTGGGGGTTGGCAGCTAGGCCAAAGCGCACGCCCGTATCAGTAGTATTCCCGAGGTTTTGAATAAACCGCGAGCGCATATCGCCCACAAACACTGAAGTGGCGGCAAGGCTTTCTGTGTGTTTTTCTATTTCTTCGCTAAAGTTCTTACCTTCTTGTGCAAACTTGTTTTTAAGCTCTCTGTCGGCAGTAGCAAGAGCAGCTGCGCGGTCCGCTTGTACTTCTTCATTGGTAATAAGTCTGTACTTGAGCGCCAAATCAATGGTAAGGCCCTCTTTGCCGGTCTCGCCCTCTTCATTTAACGCGTTTTCCAGTCTGTCTTTCTCTGTGTTGATCTTCTTTCGAAGGTCGTTAACAGCTTCTGCGAAGTGTCGGGGGTCTACATTTGGGCTAAGGCTAAGTGCGGGCGCAAAGTCGTCTTTTGTAAAGTCTTCTTTGCGCGGGGTTGCTTTCAGGCTTGCTTCGACAATCCTTTGTAGTCTTTCTTGGTCGAGAGGGTTAACTCCTTCTTCCTTCATTTCCTCGCTAAGGTCGTGCCAGAACTCGTGATTTTCTGGATTTGCCCGGCGAATGGCATAGAGCTCGCTTTGGAACGTTCTGTCGCCCATCTTGTCAACTCTGTCCGCAATTTCGAGGATGCGTTTTTGCATGTCTTCAGACATGTAGCGGAAGTTGCCGGCTTCGGCAATTTGAGCAATGCCCTGAATTGCGTCTTCGTCGCTGCCATGAGTTTTTATCCAGTCTTCCTGAAGGCGAGGGTCCCAATCACGAAAGCCTTGCGGAAGAGGAAGCCGGCGTTTGGCGTGTTCGGTTTCAATGAGTTTGCGCCGCATAAATCCAAACATGGGTATGCGCGAGGTAACGTTTGTTGCGGCAGCTGCGGCTCCCCAGCCGAGCTTGCCGGCGCCTGTACTCTGGTCAGCCCGTTCTTTCATTTCGCGCGACATTCTTCTGTTCGGGTCTCCAAACGAGCGTTCTATGGCGCCGGCAAGCTTGCCTTGCGCTCGCTGGACTGTGCGGGAATCCCATGTTCTTCTTGGCAGCCTGCGCACCTGCTTTGTAATACCGCCCGATACCGCTCCGCTCATTCGCCCGGCCAGGCCGTAGCTTAAGAGAACTCCAAGCCCCAAAATAATCATTGCGGTGAAGGGCGTTATCATTGCTGCGATTATGTCCTGAAAAACATTTGTATTCCCCTGGAGCTGCGGGCTTGTTCCAGCAGGAAACACGGGATTTACCAGAATATTTTGCGCAAGCCACATGAAAAACGCCAGGGGCACGCCAATAAACGCCCACTGCATAAGGGCTTTAAGCCACTGGTTCCACCAGCCGCGGGTTGCGGGCAGAACGGCGGCAAGAAACGCCAGGGGAGCTAGAATTACCAATAGCCAAAGTATGGCCTGTCGCACAAAAAAGGTAATTGCAAGTATGCCAAACATAACACTGGCAAAAAGGTAAAAAATCCACAATGCAAAAGCAAGTGCGAATACCGTGCCCCATACCTGCAACGAGTCACCATTGGGAGCGCTACGAAGTGCGTCAATTTTGGCCATTGCGGTTTCTTGCACACCGGCAAAGTGCTGGCCGCTTTTCGTGTCGCCAAACACATTTCCTATAGACTGGGTAAATGTTATGGTGCCAATGTTGCCCACATCTGTTACAAAGCCCACAAGCACGCCGCTAAAGTTTACCAATAAAGCAACAACTATAAGCCGAGGCAGAGTGCGTTGCAATTCGTACTCCCGGAAGCGCAAAATAGTAGCCAGCCCAATAAATACCAAAATGACCAGGAAAAATATGTTTACAAACTGGCGCGTGAATTCCCATCCTTGCTGGACAAACATAGGGGAGGCGGAATTACCCGGCGATACGGGAATTTGTATGAGAAACGCAATAATCCAGTTGGTAATGCCTGCAACCAAAAAGAAAATTGCCGCAGGTATAGTGGTAGTAACAACGAGAAATATTTTTGCAATGCCTGTTACAATCGTGTCGGTTACTGTTTCCCCGATCCAGTTAACGAAGAAGCAGACAACACCCAAAATAAAGCACTGCGGCTGCGCATAGGCTGGCGCAGGGGACAAAAGAAAACCTCCCAAAACAACAGCGACAAGAAAAACGATTAGGATTTTTTTGTGCGCCAAATGCATTAGCTTATTATATGCAGAGCGAAAAAGAAACACAAGCAAAAGTGTGGACAAAATAAAAAAAGGAGCGTTGATTCTCCTTTTACTGCCAGGACATATTTCCCAGCAGGGTCGCGTAATAGGGTTTGGGAAAGTTGTGACTTTCCATGAAATCCCTAAAGTCTACTCCGTTGAGGGCATACACCTCCGGGAAAAAGTTAGGGTTGGTGATATCCCGCGTGACACACTCGAATGTGACAACCGCGACTTGTTCTTGCACCCATAGGTCTGGAGTGTTGTATAGTCCCAGCACCTTGTACTGGACTACGGCAACTCCGTCCGGCCGCACATACGAATTCTCGATTCCCCAGCCACTAATCTGAGGCATTATCCCCCGTTTTTCCTGCACGAAAGCGAGGAAAGACCGGTATTGGCTATCTACGACAGGCAAGTTTATGTCGTAGGTTGATGTTCCGTGGTTTGCAAGAGCGGCAACCGCCCTTCTGCAGCCGTCTATTGTTGCGGGTATGGGGCCTGGCGCTAGTGAAACATCTCCGTTCTCTTGGTCGGCTGTGCTTGCCTCGGCGCAAGCGACGAGAGTGCCCAGTACCACCAGAAGGACCAAAAACTGGCCTATCCGCGATATCTTCATTTCGTCCTCCTTGACGACGTAGTTGAGCTAATTTTAGGCGTAAGAGGTTTTGTAAAGAGAAACCCCCCACTTCTATATTTATCTTACGCACATTCGGGGAAAAATGTCAAGCATGTAAAGCAAAAAGGAGATTTTTCTTTAGAAAATAAAGCAAAGGGGTGTGGAAAACTCTCGAGCGACATTCTAGAGCTGCACGTCGTACCACCTGCCAAAAACGTTAATATCAAAACCGATAATGCCGAGTAGGAAGTTCAAAAACAGCCACGAGAAAATAAGGATAAGGCTGCCCAAAAGCACGGCGCGCCAAATTTGGCGTACGCGAGCCATAGCGCCTGGCCCGCCAAACGAAAAGTAAAATATGGCGCCGGTGGCCAAAAGTAACACCGCGATAATCAACGGCACGGCGCGCCACAACGTAAAGTCAACCAGAATGCGCGCCAGCAAAAAGAAATGGCGGAATTCGCAGTTCTCGGTTTCGTTCCACGGAGTGTCGATAGAGTCGGTCTGGCGGCCGCAAGGTACCAGTCCGCCAATAGTGGGCATTTCAATAAGAATGGGGCCAATAGCGGTTCTAGGGTCGAGCCTGTCTGGCCCCGGCGTTCCGCCGCAGTGCGCCCCCTGGTCTGTAATGCAGTTGCCGGAAGGCAATGACTGGTCGTAAGCTCGAACGCTATACCACCATTTGCCCAAAGGAGGAGTGTCGGTGGCAGGCGAAGTAGCGTTGGTAAATCGCTGTACCCACGAGCATCTGCTTATGTCGTTTTCGTCGCAAAGGCCGGCAATGTAGGCCGCTTGCCAAAGTTCTTGGGCGCCAAGCCCCGCTCCTCCCGGCGCGTCTGCCGCGCCCCACTCCAATGTCACAGGGCTGGACATTGCCACCAAAGGATCGTTGCTTGCATTTACCGTTGTTGTCCCATCTGAAGCGGTAAAGTTTGTTACGGTTGGGGCGGTAAGGTCGATGTTAAAAAACTCTTCATCCTGGGCGGTTGACCCTGGCAAAGGAAGGCCAACATAGCTAATGGCAACGGCTCCCGCGCCCCGGCACGTCGCGCAGCCTTGGGTATGCGTAGTAGAACCCGACACTTCAAAAGCAGAATCCACATAGCTCGAACCCCCGCCACCTCCACCTCCGCCAGACAGGTAGTCACTACTAATAAAACCTCCACCGAACCGGCCGCAATGAAATCTTCCGCTCGCACCCCCGC
>DASRUP010000007.1:0-14704 GCA_035655395.1 Minisyncoccota bacterium | reverse complement strand
GGGATTTACCGCCCCGAGTTCATTAACCGGTTCGACGGCGTTATTCTGTTCACGCCTTTGAGCAAACAACATCTTATGAAAATCGCGGGACTCATGCTGCAAAAACTGCAAAGCAACCTGCGGGAAAAGGGTATTGAGTTTGTTATAACCCTACCCCTCAAAGAAAGAATAGCAGAGCTTGGATACAACCCCGCGTTTGGCGCCCGCAACATGCGCCGCGTGCTGCAAGACAAGGTGGAAAACGCCGTTGCGGTTGCCATTTTGTCGAACACCCTTCGCCGGGGCGATCGCGTTACGGTAGACCCTGGAACATTTGCCGTAAACCACGTATAATGTAGTTATGCTCGAGGCCAAACAAAAAATTTTCCTCATTGCCATCGCCAGCTTGCTTGTTGGAGTCACATCGGTTCAGGCTTTACTTGTAACCCACATATGGGACCCTTCGTGGAACCCGTACCGCCCCTCACCCGAGCAAGTACTCGCGCAAATGGTGCAAAAATCGAAAGAGCTGAACACCTTTCATCTTGTACAGAACTTCCACGCGACAGGAAAGACAAGTAAAGGAAACTTTGATTTTGACTTTCGCTTTGCCAGTGATATTGACCAATCTAGCCTCGACGCACTCAAAGCTCATTCTTCTTTTAGCATTGACCTTAGCAGTAACGCTCACTTATTTACTGCGCAACCAACACAAACGCCCTCTCTTATCTTGGATCATCTTGCCTTAGAAGGAGAGGTGATAAGCATAGATGGTACCTCATATGTTCGTCTTTCCTCTTTATCCTTGCCGGAATCTTTTGAAACATTCTTTGATCTTTTCTATTTTGGTCTTGATCCGAACCAACTGACCAACCAATGGATCAAAATCGACCAAAAAGAACTGCTGGCGTTTTCCGGAATTTCCCCAGAAATGGCCGCACAAGAGCTCCAAGAACAAACTCAACTACAAATAGAATTGCAGGAAATACTCTTGTCACCCCAGTTCTATGTAATCCAGCAAGAACTTCCCGACGAAGAAGTAGACGGCAGAAAAATGCATCATTATGTTTTGGAAATTAAGGTGGCGGAAATGATAGACGCCATATTCGCCAAAATCTTTGAGCAAGAAGATTTTCAACAAGACCAATTCGCTGCGGAAATTGCAAAAGGTGCTATCAAAGGGGCTGTGGAAACATTCATCGAAAAAATAGGGCCCATTACCTCTGATATGTGGATCGACAAACAAACGCTCTATCTCCATAAGGCAACCATCGAAAAAACATTAGATGTGAAAAAAATCGACCAAACCCTTGAGGGCACTAGCTCCTTTGAGTATGAAATGACGTATTCTGACTTTAACAAGTCAGTTGCGATTTCTGCTCCCGCCCAAAGCACTTCTCTTCAGGAACTTTTTGAAACACTCCTCGAACCTCTCATCCTTCAACAGTACTACGAACAATCTCTTTTTAATCCCACTCTACAGCAATAAAAAAACGGCCCTGACGCAAGTCGAAAGGCTGCTTTTAAGGTATGCAAAGGATTTGTCCCTTGTTCACGCGATCGCTTGAACAAGGGGACTGTGGAAATTAGGATGTGATACTTTCTCCTTGACTTTTTTGTTTACAGAATTAGCATAGAAGCAGACTGTCTTAAAGGAGCTGGAAATGAGCACTCTGGAAAGAAACAGAATGATTAAAGAAGCAAGCCGGAAGCTCCTAGATGGAGAAATCACGAAAGGAGAGTTCGATCGAGTTTATCAGGAAGCTTGGCGGTTATACCCTATAACCCAGCCAGACCCAATACCTACGAAATGCTGCCAATACTAGGCTGCATCTAAAATAAGCGGCCCCGGATTTCTTGGGGCTGTTTTTTATTGTTATTGCTGTGGATAAGTGGGGTTTGACTGGGGTCCTTGTGTGGTATATAGTGGAGCATTGGTGGTGAACTGTGGATAAAAGTGGGGAAAACTCGGCATTTCTGTGGAAAACTCACCAATAGCTTTCATGTTTTTAGGCGAATACACCTATTCCATCGATGAGAAAAAACGCCTTGCAATCCCCACGAAATTCCGGCAAGTACTTGGAAAAAAAGCAGTAATTACGCGTGGGCTAGACCGGTGTCTTTTTTTGTACTCTTTTAAAGAGTGGCAGCAATTGGCCGATAAGTTAAGCAAACTGCCGCTAGCCCAGGCAGACGCGCGTGGTTTTGCAAGACTTATGCTGGCAGGAGCAATGGAGGGGGATTTGGACAAGCTTGGGAGAGTACTCGTTCCCGACTACCTGAAAGAATACGCCTCTTTGAACAAAAAGGTGGTGATAGCTGGCGTGTATAACCGCATTGAAATTTGGGACGAAGGCAAATGGTTAGCTTACAAAACCCGCATTGAAAAAGAAGTGGGGGATATGGCAGAACGATTAAAAGAACTTGGCATTTGAACCCATGCATACTCCGGTTCTTCTGGAAAAAGTCTTGGAGCTGCTCAATCCGCAACCCAACCAAAATTTTATTGATTGCACGGCAGGAGCAGGCGGGCATACCTTCGCGATACTGGAACTCGCAGCACCGAAAGGAAAGGTTCTTGCCATAGATTGGGATCCGAACGCTATCTCGCTTCTCAAACCCCAAAATAGATTACTGGCGCGAGAAGGAAACTATGCCGATATTGCAGAAATTGCCCGGCAAGAGAAGTTTCACCCGGTGCACGGAATTCTGTTCGATCTCGGATTTTCTTTAAACCAGATAGAAAAGTCGCAAAGAGGATTTTCTTTTATGCGAAATGAACCTCTCGACATGCGCTATAACCAGAACAACCCAGACACGGCAGAAAAAATCCTCAATTACTACTCGAGAACCCAGTTAGAACACACCTTCAAAGAATACGGCGAAGAACAATATGCAAAACAAATCGCAGCAGAAATAATTGAAGTTCGGGCACAAAAACCGATTCGCACGACGAAACAACTGGTGGAGGTTATCGAGCGGGCCACGCCGAAAAGCTACCGGCACAAAAAAATCCATGCAGCTACCAAAACATTCCAGGCATTGCGCATTGAGGTAAACGACGAGCTCGGCAATCTGCAAAGAGGCCTTTCTGAAGCAGTCGAAATCCTGGAGCCCGGAGGCAAAATCGCAGTACTTTCTTTTCATTCCCTGGAAGACCGCATCGCAAAGAACTTCTTGAAACAAAACCAATCACTAAGCCTTATTACAAAAAAACCAGCAGTAGCCACAGCCCAGGAAGTCAAGCTGAACCCTCGGGCGAGATCGGCAAAACTGCGCGTAGCCGTTAAACAACCTCATGTCAACTCTTTATCACAGTAAACTATTCTGGTTTCTTCCCCTGGTCATAGCCGGCCTTCTTGTGGGGATGTACGTTTTTCAACTCAACGCGCTCACTGCGCTTGCCTACCATATTGCAGACCAAGAGCAACTTGCCACCCAACTCAAGCAGGACGTTACCCAACTGGAAATTCGCGCTCGCCACACCTTTTCGCTCAACGACTTGGAAGAACTTGCGCAGAATATGCAATTTGAAAAAATCACCAACATTTCATATCTCAAGATTCCCACGGGAGGCGTAGCTGCAAACCAGCCATAGGCCTTTTTCCATACCCCATGCGAAATCATTCCCATACTCAAGAAGGGTGGCGGCGTACTCTTTTGCTCCTTGTGATTGTTTGTATGGGCATAGGGCTTCTTTCGCGTTTGGCTTACCTGCAAATTTTTGAATACGGGTTTTATAAAGCGCTCGCCCAGGGCCAGCAAAATTTGAGCTCTTATGGACGAGGCGTGCGGGGAGACATTTTTATCCAGGATCGCTTAGGCAACCTTCACTTACTGGCTACGAACCAGAAACTGCCTTATGTGTTTGCGTCTCCTCCTGAAGTGCAGGATGCGCAGGACGAGGCGCAAAAACTCGCAGATATACTTTCGATACCTAGCGAAGAGATTTTGCCCAAGCTCCAGCGCAAAGAAAGCCTGTATGAACCCATTAAAAAACGCATCACCGACGAAGAGAAAACCCGCATGGCAGAACTCAACCTTCGGGGCATTTATTTGGGAGAAGAAAATGTAAGGTCTTACCCCCTTGGTTCTTTGGCCTCGCACGTGGCAGGTTTTGTAAATACCGAAGGGAAAGGGCAGTACGGAGTCGAAGGCTACTACAACGACGTCCTCGGGGGGAAAGAAGGCCTGCTCAAAAGCTCTTGGAACCCGGCAACCTATTTCTTGAGCAACAGAGAAACCGTGGAAGATGGTTCCGATATTGTCCTTACGCTTGACTACAACATTCAGGCAGTGGCAGAAGAACTTTTACAGAAAGTCCGACAGGAGCTCAACGTGGAAAAAGCCAGTATTATTGTTATGGACCCTGCCGACGGAAAGCTCTTGGCGCTCGCCAATATCCCTTCGTTCGACCCGAATGAATATTCGAAAGTGGAAGACCTTGAAGTGTTTCAAAACTCCGCGATCCAAAAACTCTTTGAGCCTGGCTCCATTTTTAAGCCCATAACTATGGCCGGAGCCTTAAACGAGGGCGCCGTAACCCCGAGCACCACCTATGTTGACTACGGCATTGTGCAAATAGGGGGGAGCAAGGTGTACAACTACGACCAGCGCACATGGGGAGAAAGAAGCATGACCGAGGTGTTGGAATACTCCATTAACACCGGCGTGGTATTCGCCGAACGCAAGCTTGGACACGCCAACTTCCTTGATTATCTAAAAGAGTTTGGCATTTTCCAAGCAACCAATATAGGCCTTGCGGGCGAAGTGTTTTCCCGCAATACGGAGTTCCAAAAGGGATACGAGATCAACTTTGCCACCGCGGCGTTTGGGCAGGGGATTGAAATGACGCCCCTGCAGATAGTGCGCGCTTTTTCCGCCATAGCAAACAGCGGCGTACCCGCACAACCCCATATTGTGCTGGAGGAAAAGCCCAAAGAAGGGGCTTTGCCCATTCTTTCTTCCCGTACTTCCTCGCAGCTCACGGCAATGCTCACCAGCGTGGTAGAAAACGGGTACGCGAAAACCGCGCAAATCCCCGGTTACTACGTGGCAGGGAAAACGGGTACCGCCCAAATATCCTGGGCCGCCTTAGGGGTAGCAAAAGGAGGGTATTCTGACCAAACCATCCAATCGTTTATCGGGTATGCGCCCGCTTTCAATCCTCGTTTTCTCATTTTGGTAAAGCTCGACAACCCCGCCGCAAAAACCGCGGAATATTCGGCAGTTCCCATCTTCCAAGACCTCGCCAAGTATATTATCGATTACTACCAGATTCCCCCCGACTACGAGGTTGAATAAAGCGAAAATCTGTGATATAGACCTTGTGTTGGTCCCATCGTCTAGTGGCCTAGGACGCCAGGTTCTCATCCTGGTAACACGGGTTCGACTCCCGTTGGGACCGCCCCTGTAAGAAAGCGTAACAATTCCCGTCTTCATACGTTATAAACTTAACCTACCAGGCTAATGAATAATCCTGAGGAGTTTGAGGAATTGGTCCAACAGGCAAAAAGTGGAAACGAGAATGCATTCTCTCATCTCTACGAATACTATCTCACTCCGATTTTTCGGTTTGTGTACTTTCGCGTACGGAGCCAGGAGGATGCCGAAGACCTTACCCAGCATGTCTTTCTCAAGGCCTGGTCGGCGCTTCCGGAATTCCAAGAAGAGGGAAGATCATTTTCCGCATGGCTCTACCGAATTGCCCGGAATAGCACCATTGATTACTGGCGCAAGCGAAAAGACATTCCTCTTGATCCCACCTCGAAAACTCTCCATAATAAAGAAAGCAAGACCGAAAACCCGGCGCGCCTTGCCGAAAAGGGAGATACAGCTCGCATGATTCGGGAAGCCCTGCATATTTTAAATGAAGACCAGCAAACCATTATCGAACTGAAATTCATTGAAGAGCTTTCGAACAAAGAGGTGGCGGCCGTTACCGGAAAATCGGAAGGCGCCATCAGGCAAGTGCAGTGCCGTGCGCTGAAAATCCTGCGCAGCCATTTTCAAGAAAACAATCTATCATGACACCCGAAGACTCCGAACAACTTCTTTTATCCGTCCTAGAACTGAAAGACCAGGGGAAAAGCACCGCTGAAATTTTAGCTTTCTTTCCCGAGCACCAAGACGAGGTAAAACAAACCTTGGCGGCATTGGAGGCTTTGCAGCGACAACACAAGCTTCAGCCAAGAAAAGACCTCTTGCAAACAATTCTCTGGCAGCTTCCTCCTGTCACAAAGAATGAGGCGACGCGTTCCTCCCTTACCGAGCGCATTTTTAGCCCTTGGAAAATTACTTTCGCTGCAAGCGCGTTCGCTCTCGTCTTCCTGCTCTTTTGGGGATATACGCAGCCTGCTCCCCAGGGCCTCGCACTTGCCGACATTAACGAGGAAGCCGAGGGCATCGAACAGCTGCTCACCCAAAGCGATTGGTACTTTGAAGAGCAGCAAACGATGGAAGATCTAAACGATTTTGACGCCGTCGCGCTTGAGGCGGAAGCCGCCAAGGAGGAGCAGGATATTGACTCTGCTACAGAACTTGACGCCTTTTTCGAAGAAGAAATGAAAGTAGAGGAAGTGGGGGATGCGCTCGAGGATTTTTAGGCTTACTATGAAAAGGTTTCTCCAATACATCTTGGGCAGCTTGATACTTATATCGGTGGCAAGCACGGGAACACAAATGGTTTTTGCGCAGGAAGAGCGCGTCCAAACCCACAAAGAGCGGGTAGAGGAACTGCGGGCAAAGGCAGAATCTGCGAGAGAGCGTGCTTTGGAATCGGCCTCGAGAAAAAGGGAAGAGAGGCAGGAAGAAAAAATCCATATCAAGCTGCAAGAAAACACGCAAAGCGCAAACCCCGACACCGAAAACTTTAACGCAAAAGTGGAACAGTTCCGCCAGGCGCGGGAACAATTCCACCAGAATCCTTCGAGTGTTGCAATGCGCAAAACCATGCTGCTCCATGTGGTAGATGCTTTCAGGGCGCATACGCAACTTCTCAAAGAGCAGGTGGACCGTTTCCCCATAATCCATGAGGATCTCAAAAATTCTCTTTTGGCAGAAATCGAGGCCGACCAGGCGGCGCTTGAGGAGTTTCGCCTTGAAATCCAAGCCGCTAAAACCATAGAAGAACTGAAAGCTTTGGCAGAGCAACTTGGCAAACACCGGAAAGAAGTTACCGAGCAAAAAGTGCGGAAACTCATGCTTTTGGCGCACATTGGCGTATTTGAGTACCGCATTTTGGACGTAGCTGCTGCGCGCGCCGCAAAAATTGAAGAAGCGCTCGACGCTTTAGAAGCACGCGGCCAAAGTACTACTGAATCGCAAAGCCTTCTTGCCGCCGCAAACGCTAAAATCCAGGGAGCGACAAACGCTTTGGAAGAACTGAAAGAAACTATTATTGCCAATGACATTGACCGGGTGCAGCTTCGAGACGCACAAAAAGCACTGCGCGACGCGACGCATGCGGTGCGCGAAGCCTACCAACTCTTTCGCGATATTGCCAGAGAAACACGATAGGATTTACAAAAATATACACATCCGACAAAAACCCAGCATCGCTGGGTTTTTGTTTTGACAGGATTAGTCTTATAATAAACAAATGTCGTTAGAAGACATTTTTCGTACCAATTGGCATGCAGTTTCCGCCAGGGAAGCCGCAAACATTCTGGAATCCGACCTCGAAAGGGGACTGTCGGAGCAAACGGTGGCCAGGCGCCGGGAATTTTTTGGATACAACAAACTTCCCGAGGAAAAACCGCCTTCCAAAATCCTCATCTTTTCCAAGCAGTTCAAAAACCCATTTATCATTATTCTGGTGGCTGCCGGTTTGGTTACGCTGTTTTTCCGGGAATATACCGACACCATCGTTATTTTCGGCACCGTGCTCATTAATACGGTAATCGGATATGCGCAGGAAAACCGCGCCACCAATGCGTTGGCAAAACTCAAGCAAATTCTTAAGCATAAGGCTTGGGTTGTACGTGCCGCCCAGGAAAAAGAAATTCCCCAGCAAGACGTGGTGCCAGGCGATATTCTCGTACTGAATCCCGGCAGCAAAGTGCCTGCCGACGGCAGGCTTTTGAGCAGCTGGAATCTGCGCGTGAACGAAGCGGTTCTCACGGGAGAGTGGATTGCGGCTTCCAAAAAAAATACCGTGCTCGACGAAAAAACGCCTTTGGCAGACCGCGACAATATGGTGTATATGGGCAGCGTAGTCGAGGAGGGAAACGGAAAAGCCGCGGTAACAGCTATCGGGCTGCAAACGGAACTCGGCAAAATCAGCTCTTTGGTAAGCAGTGTTCAGGAAACGCGCACGCCTTACCAGGAAAAGCTTGCACGGTTTTCCTGGCTTATTGGAATCGGGGTAAGCCTGCTGGCGGCTATCATTTTCCTGCAGGGGATTCTTTTGGGTGAGGAGCTCTTTCACATGTTTGAACTCGCCGTAGCTATAGCTGTTTCCGCCATTCCGGAAGGCTTGCCCATTGCAATGACGGTCGTCCTCGCCATTGGGATGCAACGCATACTCAAAGCAAAGGGGCTGGTGCGCAGCTTGCCTGCGGCAGAAACGCTGGGCTCAACCACCGTTATTGCAACCGACAAAACCCTTACGCTCACCGAAGGCAAAATGCAGGTAGAAGAAATCGTGCCGCTTCGCTTCGCCGACCGCGAACAAACCCTTTTAGCAGGTATGCTTGCAAACGAAGCATTTGTAGAAAATCCAGCCGAAATGCTGGAAAAACAAATAATCCGCGGGCGCCCTACCGACCGGGCCCTTTTGCAGGCGGGCATGGAAGCCGGCCTTTCCAAAACAAAACTCGAAGAAAACCTTCCCGTTATCTTGCGCATTCCTTTTGAGTCGGCCACCAGATACGTGGCAAGCTTCCATCGGACGCCAGAGGGAGCAAACCTTTACGTTTCAGGAGCACCGGAAACATTGCTTTCGCTCTCTCAAGTCTCGAAAGACGAAAAAGCTCAAGCCCTGGCGACCCTTGCCGAGCTTACCCAAAAAGGATTGCGCGTGGTGAGCTGCGCCACTCGCCAAATCCCGCAAGACCAGCTTGCTGGCAAGTCGCAGGAACAACTTTCCCACTTTTTCAAAAGCCAAATCAAAGATCTAACTTTTATAGGGTTTGTGGCTTTGAAAGACCCCATTCGAAAAGGCGTAAAAGAAGCGATTGAGGCGGCAAAAGGAGCCGGCATTCAAACCGTAATCGTAACAGGGGACCACGCCCTGACAGCCCGCGCAATTGCCGCAGAGCTCGGGCTTCCCGCCCAACACGACAATATCATGGAAGGCAGGCATTTGGACGCGCTGGGCGAAAGAGAACTGCAAAAACTTCTGCCGAAAATTTCTGTGTTTGCAAGGGTGGAACCTAGCCACAAACTTCGCATTATCGAAGCCTGGCAGGAAAAAGGCGCAATAATCGCCATGACCGGGGATGGCGTAAACGACGCTCCCGCGCTCAAGAAAGCAAATATTGGGTTGGCTCTGGGGTCTGGCACCGATGTCGCCAAAGAAACCGCCGACTTGGTGCTGCTGGGCGACAACTTTTCTATTATTCCCGCAGCCATTAAGGAAGGACGGGTCATTTTGGATAACATCCGGAAAATTATTACCTTTATGGTTTCTGGCACCTTCACGGAAACTATTCTTATCGGAAGCACATTGGTGCTGGGAGCGCCCTTTTTACCGGTTACCGCCCTGCAAATTCTCTGGATTAACCTTGTGGAGGGTACTTTTCCCAGCATAGCCCTTACCCTTGAAAAAGCGGAAAAAGACATCATGCGGCGGCGCCCGCCCAAGCCAAATACTTCGCTTCTTACCGGAGAGATGAAAACGCTTATTTTCGTGATTAGCGTGATTACCGATTTTTTGCTTATCGGCCTTTTTTACTGGCTTTTGGGCAACAGCACCTATAGCCCCCAGCATATTCAGACGGTACTATTTGTGGGCTTGGGCATAGACTCTCTGTTGTACGTATTCTCTTGCAAAAGTTTGCGAAAAAACATATGGCAATACAACCCGTTTTCCAACCTCTGGCTCGTGGCAAGCGTATTGTTTAGTTTTATCCTTTTGTTTGCAGTAATTTATATCCCCCTGTTGCAACGCCTTTTTGAAACTCGCCCTCTCAACCTTTTTGACTGGACTCTTTTGGCTGCTCTTGGAATAATAAATATAGTTCTCATTGAGGCTGGCAAGTGGGTATTTATTCAGCGCGATAAAAAAGCTGACTCAAACGGCGAGATATAAACCTTTATGCTATTTCACTTTTTGCTATTTCTCTTTTCGGGATTCTTGCTCTTATGGTCGTCAAACTGGCTTGTGAGCAGCGTTACCCACATTGCAAGATATTTGCGGTGGAAGGAATTTGTCATTGCGTTTTTCGTGATGGCCGTGGTGGCTTCCTTTCCCAACTTGTTTGTGGGAATTATTGCCGCCTTCAACGACGCGCCGGAGCTCTCGTTTGGAGACGTGGTGGGAAACAGCGTGGTAGACCTTACGCTGGTTGCCGCTCTTGCCGTTTTTTTCGGCCGGGGCTTGCGCGGAGACGGCCCGTTGGTGCAACGATCCTCCCTTATTACCGCTGCTGTTGCCATTCTTCCCCTGCTGCTCATTTTAGACCACCAACTGGGCAGGGGAGACGCTGTAGTACTTTTGCTTACATTTTTCTTTTATAGTATTTGGCTTTTCTCCAAACGCGGGGAGTACACTCATGTTTTCGACCACACAGATCCCGCCCAAACCAAAATACCGCCCATTGCCAGATTTCGCGCATTTTTTATAAATATCCTAAAGGCTCTTGTCGGCATCCTCATTCTGCTGGCTTCCGCCCAAGGAGTCGTAAACGCAGTCTTATTTTTTGCAGAAGCATTTGATCTCCCTCTTGCTTTCATTGGAATTTTGGTGCTTGGTTTTGGAAGTGCGCTGCCTGAAATTTACTTCACGATTGCCGCGGCCCGCCACGCAAACAGCAGCATTATTTTGGGCGATTTAATGGGGGCCGTAATCGTAATGTCGACGATGGTGCTTGGCATTGTGGCTCTCATACAGCCTATACGCATCGAGGACTTCTCGCCGTTTGCCCTTGCACGCGTTTTTCTTGTTGTTTCGGCTCTCCTGTTTTTGATTTTCCTGCGCACCGACCGCAGAATTACAGCAAAAGAAGGCGTGTTTTTGCTGCTTTTGTACATCGCGTTTGTGGCCGGGGAAGTTTTTATCCGCCTGTACGGCAACCTCCCCGAGTAGCCCCTGGTATGCTATGCTAGAGGCATGCAAGACACCATTTATATCCTTATTATTGCGGGTTTAGTCGTCGCGGTGTTTTTCTTTTGGCGCTCGGGCCAAAAACAGCAAGGGGCTGGAGGCCAGGAAATCTTCATGATTCAAGGCCAGATCGCCGAGCTCCGCCAAGCGGTAGACGACAAGCTGGGAACCTCTGCCACCATGTTCCAGCAGCAATATTCGGAATCTGCCAAGCTCATTCAGGCGGTTACCCAGGAATTAACGCGTGTATCAGAAGGCCAAAAACAGGTAATGAACATTACCGAGCAGCTCAAAAGCCTTCAGGACATCTTAAAAAATCCAAAGCAGCGCGGAGTGCTGGGAGAGTACTATTTGGAAAGCCTGCTCAAAAACGTAATGCCCCCGGGATCCTACCAAATGCAGTACGGTTTTCCCAACGGCACCATTGTGGATGCTGCGGTTTTTGTAAAAGACAAGGTGATTCCCGTGGACTCCAAGTTTTCTTTGGAAAATTACAACCGCATTGTAGAAGCCACAGACCCTGCCGAGAAAGAACGCCTGCAAAAAGTCTTTGTGCAGGATTTGAAAAACCGCATTGTAGAAACCGCAAAGTATATTCAGCCGGAACAAGGTACTACCGATTTTGCTTTTATGTTTATTCCACACGAGGCCATTTATTACGACCTGCTGGTAAACACGATTGGCGCCGTTGGAGACGATACCGAAAACCTGGTGCAGCGGGCAGCCGGCAGATACCGGGTTATTATTGTTTCGCCCACGTCCTTTTTGGCATATTTGCAAACCGTGTTGCAGGGGTTAAAAGCCATGCAAATTGAAGAGTCTGCCATAAAAATCATCAAGCGCGTGGAAGATTTGGGCAGGCATTTAAAAACCTACGAAGAATACCACAACAAACTGGGGAACTCTCTGGGCACAAGCGTAAACACCTATAACGCCGCAGGCAAGGAACTCGGCAAAATAGACAAAGACGTTCTCCGCATTACCGAGCAAGCCCCCGGGCTCGACCCCTTGCAGCTCGAAAAGCCAAACCGGGACGAGGATTGACCTTTTGTTGAATTTGAGGTATGCTTCAAAGCAACATGGCAGAAATGGCAGTTATCAAAACCGGAGGCAAACAGTACGTAGTTACCCCTGGCAAAAAGCTCAAAATCGAAAAACTCCCTGTGCAAGAGGGGAGCGATGTGGTATTTGAAGAAGTCTTGCTTTTGGAGGGACAGAAGGGCCTGGAGATTGGCGCGCCTTTGGTGCAGGGCGCCAAAGTGCAAGGCAAGATTCTCAAACAGGCAAAAGCCAAAAAGGTGGTGATTTTTAAATTCAAGGCCAAAAAGCGCGAAAAGAAAAAAAGAGGCCACCGCCAGCCTTACTCTGAAGTACAGATTACCTCGATAGAAGCGAAATAGAAATAAAAAGAGGGCTACCCATTAGGGTGGTCCTCTTTAGTTGTCCGCAAGGTTCTTGCAATTTCCACCAACAACTCAATATACTCATCTTCTAGAAAAACTATCAGCTCGGCAAAATCGTTCGCCTGCGAGAAGTTTCCCGCTCTGGCGTACCCAACGGCGACAGCCCCAACGCATCTGCCCCAGAAACGCTCCCGCGCCTCACCATCCTCGATCAATGCGTCGGTACGAAGGCTTTCTGCGACAAACAACGCATCCTCAAGCCTTCCTTGGTCTACCAGTTGCGAAACGTGCGATTGCAGAAGTTCTGCCCTCGCCTCGTTACGCTCGCTCGATATCGCCTCTTGCGTGATAGGATAAGGTGAAAACCAAACAAGGATACTTCGTGAGAAACTTATATTCCCAGGCGTGAATTCTTTATCGATTTGCCATGTTCCCTCGTAAGCATCATCTGCCTGCAGGGCCGCTAAGCGATCTTCGCTCTGCTGGGTAATTTTAGCAATATCCTCCAACCCCATAAGACGTTCCTCGGGTTCAGCTAGTTCGTCGACAAGCCGCTTCGCAATATTCAAGTCATGCTCCTGACCGGATTCCTCCGCAAGAAGGATCGCAGCTTCAGCACGCCCTGGCTCTCTCGGATGGCTAGAAACAAAAGGTAGGGCTTGCCGCGCCCTGCTGAGCAGGTCATTATAAAGTGCATTCGACTCTGTCATTTCTCTCCTCGCAATCTAAGTGTAACTCTCAAGCATTCTATACATACACAAAGTAGCACAGTTTGGCAAGGGTCTACTCTGCGTGGAAGATGCCCGAGGCCTCGCGGTCGTCGCGCTGGCGCATTTTTGCATGCCAGCGTTTGTATAAGGGTGCCACGAGTAAAATGGTAAGCACGGTAAAAAAGAAAAACCAAACCATAAAATGCAAATGCCAGAATACCAACCTCAAGTCGTCGGCAACTAAGGTGGCAGCAACTGCAAGCACCACCGACAAACCCCAGCCAAACAAATAGTCCAACGGCGTAATGTTAAACAGCCAGTGAGACCTGGCATGCCACCATACCTTTTGTTTTTTAAACTTTTTTACGCCGTAGTACGGATTTAACACAAACCACAAGAAATCCCACGTTGGCATCCACACAAAATACAGGGCAAGCGCCAGGAGTTCTGCCTCCACAGACCACGGCACGCCCATGACAAAATGGGAGTGGACCACCAGTAAAGGCAGAAAAAACATAAATAAATGGTATCCGGTAAGAGGTTTTCCACCCATGGCCAAACCATACAGCCTTGCCGCTAGGCCTTTGGTACGAAACCATGTGGAGGTTTTCTCCGCCCAGCCGTGCTTGCCTTCGATTTCAATTTCGATGGCGGCAAAAAGCATGGCTACCAAAAACCAGAATAGGGCAGCGGGAAATATGTTTTCGTAAAATGGTATCATCTTCTTCCTTCCAATGCTGAACGCAGCGTCTCCTCGTCTGCATACTCCAGCTCGCCGCCCACCGGCAACCCTCTCGCCAGCCTCGTGGTTTTTACACCCATCTGCGCCAAGAAACGTTCCACATACAACGCGGTAGCCTCGCCTTCGGTGGTAGGATTGGTGGCAATAATTACTTCCTGGAATTTCACGCCTGACAAACCAAATTTTTCGGGCGATTCCAACCTCTCCTCCAGTTCTTTTCGCCTTAGTTCCTTTATACCATCTTTTTTGAGCATGTTCATCGCCTCACCCAAAATAAAATACAGGCCCTTATAATTTTTTGTCCTTTCCAAAGCCTCCAGGTCGCTTTCTTTTTCGACAACGCAAATGATGGCATGGTCTCTCGACTGGTCGCGGCAAATTCCGCATAAACCAGACTTGTTTTCATCTTCTGTCGCCTGGTAGGGGTTAAAACAAAAACCGCACAGTTTAATTTCCTTCTTTAGGTTGCGAATGGCCTGCGCCAATTCTTCGATTTCCTGGTCTGGCGCCTTGAGCAAATAAAAAACAAAGCGGCCGGCTGTTCGGGGGCCAACCGTAGGGAAGCGGGACAACGCTTCAATGAGTTTTTGAATTGCTTTAGGAT
>DASRUP010000006.1:0-17234 GCA_035655395.1 Minisyncoccota bacterium | reverse complement strand
GGTGTACGTTTGCAACACGTGTTCAATTTGTACACGCGTAATGGCGGAAACTTTTTCAGGATCAAGGGTTTCTTGAATAGTTCCATCGGGATCTCCCGTACTGCTCGTTTTTCCGAGTTCCAGTAAGGCTTCATATTCTTTTTCTGAATTTTCGTTTATTGGGCCAAGCTTTTTTGTGTCCTCTCTGCCCACGGCCACTACTAAAACTCCGGTAGCGAAAGGGTCTAGGGTGCCCGCGTGCCCCACGCGCGACTCACCCGTGATCTTTCGCACCTGGTTTACCACATCGTGAGATGTAACCCCTGCCGGTTTGTCGATATTAAGTATCATAAATAACAGGCAACAACAGATAGTAATAATTCTGGTATTTAAAGTACGCGATCGCGTATTTTAGATACCAAATGACTTTCTCAATTTAGCGCTATTGTCTATCGATTCTAAAACTCCATATCGCACATATTTGTGTACGCCAAAAAACTCTACGATAAACTCTATTTCTTTGTGGCATTCGTAAGGAAGTATAAAAACGCTCTTCTGTAATTCTTGAAATCCTAGTTGTCGGAGCTTTCTGCGGAGCGCATCTCTTGCTTTCTTGTAATCTTCGGGGATATCGAATGCTACCAGCCTCCATTTTTTATCCCACTTCTGTTTGGGTATCCTTATTGTTTGGAACTGGTACGTAAGCGCTTTTGACTTCCCCTTGGCGGAAAGTACATAGGTATAACTTCCATCGGGTAGTTGCTTTACTGTTACGTACTTTGATCTATGAAGCGCGGAAATGTTTTTCCGGAATTTTTCTCGGTCAATTTTTTCCCACTCCTTGCTTATCTCTCTGTAAATCTTCCTTTGTCCATAGGGGGAGTAAGCAAAGCCAAGTAATACACCGCCTAAGAGCAAAAGCAGAATTTTCTTTTTCGTCGGACCCATTTCCATATTTTTATTGTAGAGTAGCCATACTGACTGGTCAAGTAAATACGCGATCGCGTAATTCAAGTACCAATACTCCGTTTTACTTTTTTGTAGTTCTCCACAATTGCATGGTGGTGGCGATAAGGTACAATGGAATAATGAAGGAAACGATATATTTCAGGAAATGGTTTTGTGTGTTGATTCTCCTAGTGTTGGGCGTGAGCGTAGTTATCCCTAGTTCTTTGGAGGCAAGGAGTAGTAGTCGAGATGCGCGAGTGCAAGCAAGTTTTGTGCAGATGAAGTGGATAGCCGAGTTGATTTATAACGAGGGGAATGGCGGCTACGAAAGTCTTCAGTGTGCTTCTCAAGGTGACTACGGCCGTGAGATGCAAATTCTCTGTGAAGATGTAGAGGCGCAGTTTGATAGGAAGCCAGTTATTCATAGCGGCAATGAAGAGTATTGCGCCTATGCAGTTTTACCTTCGCAGGATGGCTATGTCTGTATTGATAGCACACAAGGTGAAAATCAGACACTTATAATTACATACATAAATCCTGGGAATGCTGGCTATTGCAATGGCACAACGTTTGTCTGTCCAACTGAAGTTGGTACACCTTCTCCGTTATCTGTACAGGAACGAACTCTTGAAACCTCAAAATTTGCCTTATTGTTTGTCGCCGGAATATTTTTCGTGTTTGTTTGGTGGCGTTCGATAAAAAGGAGAGTACGAGAAACGCCATCAAGAGGCGTTTTTGAAGAGTTGAAGGGTGAGATAGCTTCAAAAAAGCTCTATTTTAGTGCTTTAGTGCTTTTCTTGCTCATCCCTGCCGTTTCCTGGGGCATCTTTGTTGCTTTATACTCTGAGTTTCTTTTTGATATTCCTTTTCCTGTTCATATGGCGCTAGTCTCCTTTTTTGAAGTAGTTAGCGTATACTTTTTCTTCGCTTCTTTGCTCGCGCCTCTTGTAATCTTGGCTCTTAGTCTTGTGCCGATACAACGATCTTGGAAAAATCCGAATGAAGGGGTCTGTTGGGAAAGCTATCTTGCTGCACTTTGCTTATCCGTAACCCTTTTCGTTCTTAGTTATTTTAGTGCTGGTTTTGAAAGGGGAGCTGTCGAACTGATAAGTTTCATGCTTTTGATTTCTGGTTTAGGAGTAGGGCTTTGTATTAGCTGTATCATAAGCAAGAGAAAGATTAACAAACTTATGGGCATTGTTTTGCTTTGTCTCTTTGCCGTTTTATTATCAATCTTTATTACTAATTTAGCATAATGACTTTACGAGATGAGCTGCAAAAATTGGTGAAAGGCGAGGTACTGGACGACGAGGAAACGTTAAAAAAATACAGCCGGGATTACAGCATTTTTGAAGTGCGCCCGCAGGTAGTCGTATTTCCCAAAAATGCAGAAGACGTAAAGAATGTTGTGCTTTTTGTAAACAAATACCCCAAGCAAAAACTCTCGGTTACCGCGCGTTCTGGCGGAACCGACATGGGAGGCGGCCCTCTGAACGAATCTATCATTCTCGACTTTTCAAAGCACATGAACAAGTTACTGAAAATCGGAAAAGATTATGCCTTAGTGCAGCCCGGAATGTTCTACCGCGATTTTGAAAAGGCAAGCCTCAAAAAGGGGCTTTTGTTTCCTTCGTTTCCCGCCTCTCGCGACATTTGCGCAATAGGCGGAATTGTCTCGAATAATTCGGGGGGAGAGAACAACTTGGTATACGGGAAAACGGAAAACTACGTGCTGGAGTATCAAATGGTTCTGGTCGACGGCAAAGAGTACACGTTTCGTCCCATCGACAGGGCCGAGCTTTCCCGCAAGTTAAAACTGAAGGGCTTTGAGGGCGACATCTACCGGAAACTTTTTAAGCTCGTAAGCAGCAACGCAGAGCTTTTGGCGAAAGCGAAACCAAGGGTTTCCAAGAATTCCGCAGGGTATTACTTGTGGAACGTGTGGAATGGGAGCACGTTTAACATTCCCAAACTTCTGGTGGGCGCGCAAGGCACCTTGGGCATTACCACGCAGGTAAAACTCAAGCTTATTAAGCCAAAAGAGCATTCCGCCCTAGTGGTTATTTTCATGAAAGATGTAAAGGCTTTGGGGCAGCTTGTTGATATAGTGCTCGAAAAGAAACCGGAAACTTTTGAAGCCTACGACGACCAAACATTAAAGCTTGCTCTTCGGTTTTTGCCCGATTTCGTAAAGCTTTTGGGCGCAAAAAACATGCTTTCTTTAGCATGGCAGTTTTTGCCCGAGTTCAAAATGATGTTGGGCGGATTGCCCAAGCTCATATTGCTTGCCGAATTTACGGGCGATTCCAAAGAGGAAGTGCAAAAAACCGCAAAGGAAACGCAGCTGCTCATAAGGCGCTTTGGCTTTCCCACGCGCGTGGCAAAAACCCAAAAAGAAAGCGAAAAATATTTTACCATTCGGCGCAAAAGTTTTAGCTTGCTGCACAGCCATGCCCAGGGGCTGTTTGCCGCGCCCTTTATCGACGACGTGGTCGTAAAACCGGAGCACTTGCCCGAATTTCTGCCGCAGTTACATGCGATTCTCAAGCCTTATCGAAAGCAAATGGTGTACACGATTGCCGGGCACGCGGGCGACGGAAACTTTCATGTTATTCCCTTAGTGGATCTTTCGAAACCCGATGTAAGGGCCATGATTCCCGAAGTCATGCAAAAAGTCCATAAGCTGGTAGTAAGATACAGGGGGTCTATTACGGGCGAGCACAACGATGGGCTGATTCGCACTCCGTATCTCAAAGATATGTACGGCCCCCGAGTGGTTAAACTGTTTGAAGAAGTAAAAGATATTTTCGACCCGGACAATATTTTTAATCCAGGCAAGAAAGTAGGCGGGAGTTTGGCTTTCGCTATTAAGCATATGATTACGCATAAGGAATAGCGTGTATGCTGAAAAAAGTTTCCCTCGACCAAAAGGTTCGCGCAAAAGATTTTCTCAAGTTTGCTCCAATGGCGCAGCAGCAGCGCATACTGGAGTACGTACAAGCTCTCAAGGGCAAAAAAATTGTGCACGTAAACGCCACGGGTCAGGGCGGGGGCGTGGCGGAAATTCTTCAAAGTTTCATTCCGTACTTGAACGTATTCGGACTGCGGGCGGAGTGGTATGCCATTGACGCTGACCAGCCGGGAAAACGTTTTTTTGAGATTACCGATAAAATACGAAACGGGTTGCAGGGTCAGGCGGTGGAAATAAAAAAGGAAGAATGGGATGTATACGAAAACGCGAATCGTGAAATTACCAAAGAGTTAGAAAGCATAGCGTGCGATATTCTTGTGGTTCACGATTGGCAACCGGCGTATGCGGGATTTTATCTCGCGCGTTCTACTCCCAAAGTGTTTGTGAGCCACGCGGACACCTCGAGTGCCTACAAACCGGTGGCCGACCAAATTATGGAAGCGATGAGAGGATACGACGCCATGATTTTTAGCAACAAAGATTTCGTGTATCCGGAGTTTGCGGAGAAAACAAACATTCATGTAATAGCGCCGGCCATTGATCCCTTATCGCTTAAACAAAGCACAGTGCCGCAAAAAGACGCGCGCGCGTATCTTGTTCCTTTTGGCGTACCGGGAACAGGTCGGTTTATTGTCCAGGTTTCCAGGTTTGATAACTGGAAAAACCCGCAAGGCGTTGTTGAAGCGTTTCGCATAGTGCAAGAAAGCCACGCAGATGTTTACCTGGCGCTTGTGGGAATCGAGGAGGCGCAAGACAACCCCGATTCAAAGAAAGTATATGAGGAGGTAAAAGGCATGGTGGGCGACAACCCACACATTTCTCTTTTCTTTTCTGCCAAGGGTATTCCACATATCGCGGAGTTTACCATGATGGCTCAAAACGCCGCTGACATAGTGGTGCAAAATTCAATCAAAGAAGGGTTTGGCTTAACGGTTACGGAAGCCATGTGGAAAGAAAAGCCGGTGGTGGGCGGGCCGGCTTCGGGAGTGCGCCTGCAAATTACGCATGGCAAAAACGGATTTATCGCCGAAAACACAAAAGACCTGGCAATGTATATGGACTTTTTGCTTTCGCACCCAAAAGAAAGGGCGCGCGTGGGAAAAGCGGCAAAAGAAAGCGTGCGCAAGCGCTTTTTAATGCCGCGCTTTGTGCTCGACCACTTAAAAGTGTATAAAGAGCTTATATGATACTGGATTTTATTGAAATTAAAACCATATACCTTATTTTTCATTTGTTTGGCATTGCCCTTGGGGCTGGCGGCGCTTTTGCCAGCGACCTTATATTTTTCAAGTCCATAAAAGACGGCCAGCTTACGAAAACGGAATTTGGTTTTATGGAGCTGGGAAGTAAAATGATATGGGCAGGACTTGGTGTTTTGGTTATTTCCGGCACTTTGCTGTTTTTCCTAAACCCGGAAGGCTATATGGCTTCCAGTAAGTTTCAGCTTAAAATGACCGTGGTTGCTATTATTATTGCAAACGGCATTGTGCTGCACCTAAACTTTATTCCCAAACTGAAAGCTGCCACCAAAATAGGCGATATAAATGTAGCCGAGTTTGTCCGGCAAAATCCTTTTATACTGGTAAGTGGAGTAGTGTCCATGGTTTCGTGGTCTTCTGCCATTATTCTGGGCGCTTTGCGAGGCATTCCGTATAGCTACTGGCTTATTCTTGCCATATACCTTGCCATAATTTTGTGCGGCATTGCCGCAGCTTTCCTTCTAAAACCCCGCATGTTTCCCAAACAATAAGACTAAAAAACTGAATTATGATAAAAGCTTTTGTTGTTTTGTCTCTTGCCGTTGCTGGAATTGTCGGAGGAGCCTATCTTTGGAAATCGTTTAACGACGCTCCACCCGAGCAGTCGCAAGAAGCCCCGGGAATGGAGCAGGAACAATCGCCGGTTGTTTTTCCTATAGAGGAGTATGCCCAAAGAAGAACAGTAAACGCGTTTGGCGAAGAAGGTCAGGTTACGCTCGAGGGTTTTCATGTGGCAGACGATATTGAATACACCGATGCAGACGCGCAAGTACCGGTGTTTGCCATTGCAGACGGTATTGTGCAACGGGGGGATTGGGTGCGGGGGTATGGAGGCGTGATGGTCATCCAGCATGATATTGAAGAGAAAACATACACTGCGATTTATGGCCATCTTGATCAGGGCTCCATTCAGATTGCAGACGGAGAGCAGGTTTCCAGGGGCCAGCAAGTGGCTTATTTAGGAGAGGGCGAAACCGAAGAAACCGACGGCGAGCGCACGCATCTTCATTTTGCTCTCTACGAGGGGACAGAGCAGCGCATTCAAGGGTATGAGCCTTCGCCAGAAAATCTGGAAAACTGGCTTAATCCCCACGATTTCTTTGCCTTTTACGGTTTAGATACTCAAAGCCCTGCTCGCGTGTATAACCCGCAGGAAGATTTGGGAGGGAGCGACTTTGCCTTGGAGTTTGCCATACCCGAGGGATGGGAGGTGGAATACGACGATACTGCGCATCTGATAAGCTTGTTTGAGTTGTCGGGCGAAGGGCCGGCACGAGAACGCGCGCAGGTTACTTTTACCTATTTTGATGCCGAGAGCTTTCTTACGCTTTCGACGGTAACCATTCACGAAGTGGCGGATACCCAGGTGGGGCAGCAGAATTACACGGCAAAGCAGTACGATATCGAAAAGAAGCAGGGCGTAAGCGCGTTCCAGGGCCAGCCCGCGTGGCGGCAACAAAGGCACACTGCGATTGATTTTCGCGGCAAAGAAGGCCGTACCCGCTACTACAGTGTTGCGAAAAATCCCGAACTCGACCAAGCGGTTTTTCAAAGCATAGTCGACAGCATAACAATTGTGCGATAGCATATGGGGAATCATATAAGCGAATTGCTGTTCGCGCTGGCAGGTGCTTTATTCCTTGCGAGCGCTTTTGTGGTGTACCAGGCGCAGGACTTTACGCTTTGGCATTTCGCCAAACTTTTTTACGTGGTGGCACTTCTGTTGTTTGTAAAATACAGCTAGTCTAGATTTTTCTATGTTTGGAATGGAATTATACGAATTGTTTAACTTTACGCGCCAGGCCGGCTTGGCTTTAGCGGGGGCTACTTCGCTCTGGGCGCTTGTATTTCTTTGGCGTGCCAGGAAAAGTGAGGGAGAGAAGAAAAAGGCGCTTGAGTGGGCGGCAAACCGGCTTTTGCTGGCGTTTTCGGTTGCGTTTGGCGCGGCTGCTTTTTCGTGGTTTGTGCTGTGGAATATCTGGCCGGTTTTGGCGCATGAGGGCATTACGCTGTTCCCTTCGGGCACAGAGTACCGCAGCGCGTTTTTGCTAACCGCCCCCCTATACGTGGGGTGGATTTTGTTTACCCTGGGCGTGCTTGTGTGCCGCAAATTTCGAAAGGAAGTTTTCGCGCGCTTTTTGCTCTGGTTCTACGGCGCGCAGTTTCTTGTTGTGTCTGTCCTTATTTCGTTATACGCGTGGACCGGCAGCGCTTTGGGCGGCGAGCAGTTATTCTACTATTTCCACGGGTTCCATTCTATTTTTACGCTGGGCACGGTGCTTACACTCGATTTTTTGTTTCTTTCCACGCGTACTGCGCTTTCGCTCCAGCGGCATTTGTTTCCGTTTTTTCCGGCTATTAGCAAAATTATCTTTATTGGGTTTGGCCTGGACTTTTTGAGCGTGTTTTTGGTATTCGACACGGCAGTAGAGTTTTCCGCGCGCTTCTTTATGGCGCAAACCGTGGTGGGCATTCTTATTATAAACGGCGCGTTTATGGCAGGTCCGCTTACCCGGAAAGTGCTTAACGGCCTTGCAGAAGGCCGCCTGCTCGCGGGCACATGGCGTTACATTGCGGGCGTTGCGGGCGCCGTTTCCATTACGTCGTGGATGACGATTACGTTTATTGATTTTTTCCCGCGCACGGCGTTTTCTTACACCCAGCTTATGGGGGCGTACGCTTCGGTTATTTTGTTTGGGATTGTTGCGAACTTTTTTATCGCACGGCTCGACGAACGCCACCTTGCATCCATGGCCAAGCCTTGATGTATCTCATTTAAACATCTCTTGTATTTACCTGGGTTTGGGGGTTTTGTGTTACAATCTTCTTATGGCGTGGCAGGATATTGTATTTTCAATCGGGTCATGGGTTTTTGTTTTTGCGCTCTTGCCCTCGGTGTTTAGCAAGGACAAACCGGCGTTCTCGAGCAGTATAACTACGGCGACAGTGCTTACTGTTTTTGTATTTACATACGCAAGCCTTGGCTTGTGGCTGACTGCTGTTTCTGCAGGCCTGCTTACTCTTACTTGGTGTGTGCTCGCAATTCAAAAATTCCTCATGAATCAAAAAGTAAAAAAGGTTATGCCGCAAGCTTGATTTCTACGGTCTTACAGCTAATATATAGGCACGGTCCAATGAGGAGGAAAAGGCATGGTAGCGCCGGCAAAAATCGTAGTCCAGGTATTTCCGGAATCCAACAATGCAAGGGCTTACGTTGAAGCCCACAATTTGCCAGGGTCGGACCACGAGATAGTTCGCGACTGGCGTCCCTCGACAAACGAAGCCGCAGGGTTTGTGGTTGGGATTGTTACCTCGCAGACGGAGGGTACGGTTACGTTGCCCATTAGTACCTTTTGCGAGTTGGTCGACGGGAATTCCTCAATAGCGTTTGTAAAAGGTTTTACCGCCGGGCGTGCCCGACGTGAAAGTATCTTAGCCGCACATCGTCTGGTGAATTCGTTCTTATCCCCGGATATATGGGGACACCGTTCCTTTAGCAAACGTTCTCGCGACCCTTAGGGTTAGCCGGAGCCCTGGTTTATAGCAGCCGGGGCTTTTCTTTTCCCCGTAGATGGGGTAGGGTGAAGTAAACCGTGTTCAAAAGGAGTTGAGTAATGACAACAAGACAAGAGGTTCCTTTAGAAGTACCTATGGAGTGGGGGGAGTTATGTCTTGCGCGAAAAATAATCTTTCTGTTCGAAGAGGAAGGGAAGCCTCTTGAAACTATTGATGAGCTTTCACCGAGTGTACGAGGTTCGCTTGAGAGATACGCCCCATCTACGCTTTCGATGGCCGATCTTCGAGAATGGCTGGAGAAGCGTATCCAGGAACTTAGTAATATCTGCAGGGCTCCAATGCACTGTCGACTTTGCCCCGAAAACCAATAATCCTCTACACCCGCACCTTATTTGAGCCCCGTCTACAAGCAGCCGGGGCTTTTCTTTTCCCCGCGGTTGGATGCATTGAAAACTATCGTTTTAGTTATGCTATAGCAGAGTTAAAACGATAAGGTTGGTTGTTCTTTATGCGCGCGATCGCGTGTATAAAGAACAAAGGGTCGTGCTCGGTTTGCAAAAAGAAATCCACAGGGGACTAGATGTGGTATGCTTGACGCTGTCATTACGGCGAGGTAAAAAGGATTATACAGTAAGTTCGTCGACAATGATATTCGTTAGAGGAAGTGGGTGAAACGCCCACGCTGCCCCGCAACGGTGAAGCCGTCCGCCAAATGGCGCAACGGATAAGTCCGGTCGACTAGCGATTATCCCATAATAAACAAACGAATTATCGTTCCTCGAGGGAGGGGGCGGATTCTCGCAGTCGAATTTAAGTATTAAATTTTGGCAAGCGCGTTTCTCCTACTCCTGGGAGATTTTTAGTTATATGAACAAATCATTTTTTCTCATTCTGGGCGGAGTTTTAATTGCCGGCGCGGCGCTAGGATTTGCGTTTATGGGGGGGGATCCCGCGCAAGAAGTTCCAATCCAAGAGCAGGAGATTTCGGCCCAAGAACAAGAAATTGTTGCGCATACAAGCATTGATTACGGAAACGGCGAAATCCAATCGTTCGCCAACGAGGTAATAGAACAAGGGGCTAGCGCCCTCGACTTGCTCGACAAACTGGGCCAGGAAAAAGGCATTGCCATTGAAAAGAAAGATTTTCCCGGGCTGGGGGAGTTTGTTGAGGCGATAAACGGCGTGCATGGTTCAGGCGACTCTTACTGGCAGTTTTGGATAAACGGCGAGTACGCGCAGGTGGGCGCCGGCCAGTATGAGCTTAAGGAAGGCGACGAGGTTCTGTGGAAGCTCACCAACGAGCAACCGCAGTAAAAAGTAGTTCCAACGAACTTTAACAACGCAATAGGGGGTTAGGGATGGAGGTTGCTCATACCCGGCGAGTAGTAAACTATCGGATTTTTTTAAGCGCTCATATTCTGGTTTCGGTTGCCATGGGTTTGTTCGGCATTTTGTTTATCCGGGAATTCGGCGGTTCGCTTTACTCCTTCGGATATTCGGTTGCCGTTATGATGGGGGCTGGCGCGTTAGCTTCGCTGTTTGCAGGAAGGCTTTCCGACAGGTTTGGACGAAAGCGTCTTCTCGTAGCTTCGGCCGTTGCCTTTGCGCTCCTTGTAATCCTCTACACCTTAATTAACTCTTTAGTTGAGTTGTTTGTGTTGCAGTCCATGTACGGGATTATAGGTTCCATAGAGGCGACGGCAGGATCAGCCTTCCTGGGGGATGCAACAGAGAAAGCATCTCGCGGAAAGGATATAGGCAAACTGTATGCCACCACTGGCATTGCCTCAGCTTGCGCACTGGCTGCTGGCGGACATATCTTTAGCTGGTTCGGCTTTGAGATGTCCTTCTACGGGGTTGCGGCGTTTTTTGCTCTTTCAGCCACGCTCCTTTTGTTTATAAAGGAATAAAACATCCACCGGGCTTTGGTTCGGTGGATTTATATTGTTCCCAAGCCTGCAGCAACAACACAGACAACCGCAAGAAATAGCAGCGCGATAAGCAGGCCTACAACACAGCCAAAGGCTGTGCGCATCTGTTCAGGGAAAAGAATGGCTAGGATAACAAAAAACCATCCCATTTTGCCCTCCTTTGCTCACAAGAATTTTGGCTGTATACTATACCTATATGATCTATTTGGCAAGTGACCACGCAGGCCTCGACCTGAAAGAGAAACTCAAAAAATATATAGAGCAAGAGCTAGGGGAAGAGGTGGAAGACATGGGCGCTTTTGCAATGAACCCGGACGACGACTACCCCGACTTTGTAATTCCGGCGGCAGAAAAAGTGGGGAAAGACCCGGAACACAACCTAGCAATCGTGCTCGGGGGTTCCGGGCAAGGGGAAGCAATTGCGGCCAATAAAGTAAAGGGAGTTCGGGCGGCACTGTATTACGGCGGCCCCCTGGATATCGTAAAGCTTTCGCGACAGCACAATAATGCTAACATACTATCGCTGGGAGCCAGATTTGTTTCGCTTGAGGAAGCGAAAGAGGCGGTAAAACTTTGGCTGGAAACTTCGTTCCAAGAAGGCAGGCACGAGCGGAGAGTTAACAAAATTAGCGAGTTTGAGGAGTAAAATGCAAAAGGTAGTTCCGGCAATTCTTACGGCAGATCCCGCAGAGCTTCGGGAGGGTCTTAAAGTTTTGCGCAATCAAACAAAATGGGTGCAAATAGATATTATGGACGGTCGTTTCGTCCCCAACACGTCGATAAATCTTTTCGAGCTGGGAGAAGCATACCAGTTTTTTAACCTGGAAATCCATTTAATGGTGCAAAACCCCGAAAAATACTTTGAAGACTGCAAAGCCATTGGGGCAAAGCGGGTTATTTTTCATGCCGAAGCCACCGGCAATATCGCTGCCGTTTTGGAGGAAATGGAAAAGTATCCTTTCCAGCGGGCTGTAGCCATAAATCCCGAAACCCCGGTTTCCATAATTGCCCCCTACACAGACAAACTGGACGCCGTGCTTATTATGAGCGTACATCCCGGGTTCCAGGCGCAGGAATTTATACCAGGCGTTCTTTCCAAAATTGCGGAAATCCGCAGGTTAAAAGAGGATATCATTGTAGGCCTGGACGGGGGTATTAACGAGAAAAACATCAAAGGCGTGTTTGAGGCGGGCGCAGATTACGCTGGCGTGGGCAGCGCGGTTATGAAAACAGAGGATCCTGCCCAGGCCTTGACAAATTTGGAGCAAATGCTATAATAGGGGTTATGAAAATAATTCTTCCCCTTTTAGCTATTGTAAGCTTATTTTTGCCCTTTTTGGCACAGGCAAACGCTTTTGCTTTGGTTTTTTCGCCGGTAGAAGATACCTATAGCGCAGGAGACACATTTGTTGTCGAAATTCTCGTTGATACCCAAAACCAGGATGTAAACGCGGTGGCGGCTTATGTGGATTATCCTTCCGACTTGCTTTCTGTGGTGTCGATGGATATGAAAGATGCGCCTTTTATGTTTATTGTTGAACAGAACTACGGCGCAGGCAAGATTGCGATTTCGGGAGGCACGCCAACCCCGGGTTTTAACGGAGTGTACCGCGTAGCAACTATAGAATTTCAGGCAATTGAGCCTGGAGACGCAACGCTATCTTTTACCGGTGATTCCGCCGTACTTCTAGACAGCGACAATACGAATATTTTGCAAGGCCAGCCCCAGGCAACGGTGCGCATTGCCAACGCAAACATAGGCACGGCGCCTTCCGTACAAGCAGAAACGCCCCAGTACCGGAGTCCGCTTGAAACATTGCTTGCTTTTTTAAAAGGATTACTCTAAAAACCGCCCCCCCTCGAAAGAGGGGGTTTGTGTTTGGCAAAGAAATTGATATAATATTGTAATGAGTTTTCTTGACGATTTCAAATCCGAAATCAAAGGAATTATATTACTCGTTGCGGCAATTGTTATTACTGTGGTTTTTGTGGGCGGGATTTCGTTTTTGCGTGAAGGCGCGCCTATCGGCGAGCAACCGTTGCCAGGCGAGTCTGGCCTTAATACGTCTGGCTGGCAAACGTATCGCAACGAGGAATACGGGTTTGAAATCAAGCATCCGCCGGGGACAACTTTTGGTCCCGTGTTCGACGGCACGTTTTTTATGCTCGAAGGGTTTGAAGGCGGCAATATTATTGTGGGAACGCAAAGCCCATATCCCAGAGATTACAATAACCCCGATGGAGAAGTCCGCTTGGAAACCCAGGACGTGTCATTTAAGGATATACAAGCCAAGCTTCGCGTTGTTTATGTAGATAACGTGCCCGCCGAAATTGCTATGTATGACTTCCAGGATATTCCGCACGCCAGTTGGGGCGAATCTGCGGAACTTCTTATTTTCGTGGGCGACCAGTCAAAGGGTCAGATGCTCGAAGACATTCTCGACACTTTTCGCTTTGTGGAAGATTCGGAGTTTGAGCAATTACTCCAACAGTATGCGGGTTTCCAGGAACTTTTTGCCACAGTAGTTCAGGCAAACACCAGTCTTGCGCCAAGCAGTTTTGAGCGCCTGGAGGAAAAGCCAATAACGGTGCAGTGGGTGTTAGACTCTGATGGCAGCGATCTGGAAAATCCAGACTGGGTGGTTTCCCCAAACGGAAGCAAAGCGCTTTTGGTTAGTTCGGGCGAAGAACCAGACTCTACTTTCCAGATATATAACCGGAATAACCAGAGGAAGGTAGAAGTGTTAAAATCTTGCGGAACGCCGTGCTCTTACCGGGGCGCGTCGTGGCTGGATAACGAAACGTTTGTGTTCGTGCAAAGCCAGGAATACCACCCGGCAGGCCAAACGCGCTGCACCGTAGATACAGCATGCACTTTTGTGGTAGCCATGTCCGTATACAACCTGGCAAACAACACAGAAATTGTTTATCAATCTACCGAACTAAACGAAAGGCCCGCGCTACAATGAAATGTAGCCGTCCCCCCGCAAGCATATAACTGCTTGTGGGTTTTATTTTTTGCCAGAAATAGTACAATAATGTAATTCCTACAATAAGTTAACTTTCTTTACTTATGATGCAAAACCTCAAACCCGAAATCAAGCTATTCGTCATCGTGGCAATCGTCGCCGTCGTTATTGCCGTCGGGAGTATTTTCCTTCTGCGAGCTGGTGTGAGTAACCAGGTTACTCACACGCCATCGCCGCAGCCGCAAGCAATCAGCAACGAACAATCAGCAATCGACACCTCCGACTGGCAAACCTACCGCAACGACGAGTTTGGGTTTGAGGTAAAGTACCCAAAAGGTTTTGCTATTGCCGACGGCGACCAATCATTTATAAGGAGAGATGGTGGGAGTTTTGGTATCAATATTTCAGATAAAAATAATGGTACTGCAGCATTACACGTGAGCGTGATAGAAACCAACTTATCACCTCGAGAATGGCTAGATGAACACTATACGGCTATTCCCGCAAATTATAACGATGTTTATGCTGGACATTATTCAACTCCTCAAGATACTATTGTTAATGGGGTATCTGCTCTGCGATTTAGTTTGTTCTTCACAAGCGGGTCGCTACAAAGCACTATTATTCAAAAAGACTCAAACGTTCTTTACCACATTGCCGCTGGGAGCGATAGTCGGGGATCATTTCCGCAAGAAACCTATAACCAAATTCTATCCACGTTTCGGTTTGTGGATAAAAAGCAGACTACCGTTGTTACGCCGGCACAAACCGTATCGGTTGCCACGGATAAACAGGAGTATAAGAGTGGAGAAATTGTAAGAATAAGGGTATTGAATGGTTTGCAAGAAGCTATACTTATCCCTCCTGTAAGCGGGTATAGTAATCCTATTTTTGCTATCCAAAGAAAATTGGAAGATGGAACGTGGGAGAATGTTTATCCACCGCCTCCTCCGATTGCGCCACCCGCTCTTGATGAGTACCAAAAGATAAATTCCGGTAATACACTGGAGTATATTTGGGAAAAAACAGAAATTACTAGCAGCCATACCTTCAGAGCACCCATTAGTTATGTGTCAGAGAATCACGCGAAACAGTTAGGCTATCCTGTGAAAAAAGGCATCTACCCTGGAAGGGAAGATATCGTAAGCATTTACTCAAACGAGTTTAGAATTATTATCGAGTAATCAAATCTTGTGGAGCAAGTAACTTTATGAACCCTTTCCACGACCTCAAACCCGAAATAAAGTTATTTCTTATCGTCGCCGTCGCGTCGGTGTTTATCGCCGTCGCCGGGATTTTGCTGTTGCGCGAAAGCTCGCCCACCCCTTCAGTTTCCGAGGGTAAGGCACTTGTTTACGGTAAGGCGGTTGCCTTAAGTGATGTACAAAGCATACCGGGCGGGCCGCTTGTTGAGGGAATTATCGGAGCAATTCCAGAAGACCACCTTACTTCTTTCGCAAAAGAAGCAAGACAACCAAACACTGCTCTCATAAGCCAAGCCACCATCTATTCATATTTTGTGAATTTTTCTTTATTGGATGAGCAGGGCGAATTTCAGTTTGAGCTAGATCCTGGATCATATGTGTTATGCTACTTTTCTCCTACGACTCCTTCTGAAGCTATGCGACTCGAGGCGTGTGCCAGGGCTAATCTTGAGCGAGGGGAACGGCTTACAATCAAGGTTGAAAAGATGTTTGGAACGAGTATCACTGGAAAGGGCATAGAAACAGTACCGCTTACTGACATATTTCCCCTCGAACATGATTCCTTTAATGCCTCGGCCGACACTTCCACCTGGCAAACCTATCGCAATGATGAGTTTGGGTTTGAATTCACGCATCCGTCGTGGGGTGAAACTACAGGTGCCTTCGGACCTTATTTTTCCGGAGGAAGTGATTTAGTTCTAACGTTAGTTAGCGGTCAAATTCTAGGAAATCATGAGGGAGTTAGTGTCCATTCTAATATTGAAATCCTACCCAAGCTCTCAAATATATCTCTAAAAGAACGTCTTGAAACTAAATATAACATTAAAGACGGTCAAAAGGGCAACATTGACACTGCTTATCAACAAAATCAAGAATTGTCTGAATACTACTGGACTGTTTTAAAACCTAGTCAAAAGCCGGGCACTGCCATCGAGTATCCCAAAGGTAAAATTGTTTACAACGAATACTCGTTAAATGGAATTCCGATTTTTGAGCTTGGCGATCCTGGGGGTTCATTTACGTATATGACTTTTTTCCTACCTCAAAATAAAGACTATATTTACGTATTAACATTGGAGCTTTCGGGAGCTGGAAATGGAGAAAGCGTGGTGCCGCCAGACAGCTATTTTATAGCACAATACAAAGAGATGGTTTCCACGTTTCGGTTTGTGGAGGAGCCAGAAATCAATTGGAATTGGGAACTTTTGGGATGCGGAGGCCAAACTCCCTGTTCGTACCGAGTGAGCTCCAGTCAATTGTCGGGCGTATATATGTGCGCCGGAAAATACAACCCTTTAAGCGGGCAAGGCGAGGTAACTCCAACGCCTAGTACAGATCCCCGCACAACCACAGATTTTACCTGTCAACTAGAGGAATAAAGCTAAATTTGGTACAATACATATATGCAGCAGTTGTCTATAAAAGAGCTACAAAAAAAGGCGAACGAGATACGGCAGGATATCATCAAAATGCTGTTGGAGGCGGGATCCGGGCATTCGGGCGGGCCTTTGGGCATGGCCGATATTTTTACTGCCTTGTATTTCCGCGTGTTAAAACACGACCCCAAAAAGCCCAAATGGGCTGATCGCGACCGGCTGGTGTTGTCCAACGGCCATATTGTACCCGTGCGCTATGTAACCATGATGCACGCAGGCTACATAGACAAAAAGCATTTGCCAACCTTGCGCAAAATCGGTTCGATTTTGGAAGGCCACCCCTCGGTAAAAGCAATTCCCGCTTTGGAAACCAGCTCCGGGCCGTTGGGCGAGGGCCTGTCGCAGGCGTGCGGCATGGCCATGGCCGCTAAAATGGACGGCAACCAGAACAAATATCACATATGGTGTTTAACGTCAGACGGCGAGCACGAAGAGGGGATGACGTGGGAAGCCGCCATGTTTGCCGCCAAATATCGCTTAAGCAACCTTACGTGCATTATCGATCGCAACAATATCCAGATAGACGGCAACACCGAAGACATTATGCCGTTGGAACCCTTGCGCGATAAATACGAAAGTTTTGGCTGGCACGTAATAGATATGAACGGCAACGACATGGAAGAAATTGTAACCACGTTAGAAGAAGCAAAAGCAATTACCGAAAAGCCCGTGTGCATTATTGCCCACACTATTCCGGGCAAAGGCGTGAGCTTTATGGAATACGACTACAAGTGGCACGGCGTAACCCCCGACAAAGAACAGGCAAAAGAAGCGCTTAAAGAACTTCAGCATGAATTATAACCTAGCGGAAAATTATTTGGAGGAGTCAAAAATCGAGATAAAGAAAATCCGCGATGGGTTGGGGCAGGGTATGGCAGAGCTGGGCGCTACCAAAAAAGACATGGTGGTGCTGGTGGCAGATACCATGGAATCTTCCAGGGCGCATTTTTTTGGTGAGAAATTCCCCGAGCGCCTAATACAGGTGGGTGTGGCAGAGCAGAACTTAACCGGCATAGCGGC
>DASRUP010000005.1:0-14670 GCA_035655395.1 Minisyncoccota bacterium | reverse complement strand
ACCGTTCTTCCTATACCGTTTTCGAGGATAAGATGCGCACCCGTATTGGTGGGTTAATTCGGGTGCGCATCTTATCCTCGAAAACGGTATAGGAAGAACGGTGAGAGGAGAGCTTCCGTGGTATTCCAAATGGCGCCAGATGTATGCGATTTCCAATCCTATTGATACAGACAACGGCTACCACCCCCAGAACCTTTTCCGTTTGGTTACCCGCAGCAAATGGCAGAACTTTAGGCAGGATGTCCGTTTTCGCATCACTGATGTGAATATGTCTCAAAGTCCCGAGCGCAACGGATGGTCGGGAGTGCTGCTTTTTAACAGGTATCTTAACGGAGAAAATCTTTACTATGCGGGTCTGCGTATGGACGGGTATGCCGTAGTCAAAAAGAAAATGGGGGGAACATACTATACGTTGTCCACTGATCCTGTATATGTAGGTTCCTATGACCGGATTGGCAACCCCAATCTTATCCCCCAAGACCGTTGGATTGGTTTACGAAGCATAGTGCAGAATCGTTCCGATGGAAGCGTTGACATTCGCGTATATGTGGATAAAGAGGACAATGGCAGTTGGGAGCTCGTATCGTCTGTCACGGACGATGGGAGAACCTACGGGGGGAATGCTCTCACGCAGCAAGGGCACGCGGGCATTCGGACTGATTTCATGGACGTGCAGTTCGACGATTACAAAGCGGTATCGCTTTAAGGGTGAAGGTTTGGTCGCTTCCGGGGCTAGCCCCGGAAGCTTTTTTGTGGTTTAATAAAAGACTGTGATTTTCAAAAAAATAACCCAACACCCTTTGTTTTTACTAGGGTTGATAAATGGCGTCCTTATCTTGAGTGCCCCTGTGTTCTTTTTCGTTTCGGTATGGAATGGTTCCTATGTTTCCTGGCAGGTATTTTTTGCCTGGTTTTTTGTCCTTGTGGGCGCCAATGTGTTGTTGCTTTTGCGATTTTGGCAAAAGCGCCGTTTGTTTAGCATGCGCTTGAAAGCGCTGGCGATTCTTGGGGGAGGAATCGTGGTTTGGTATTGGTTTTTTGCGCCCCTCTACTACTTTTTCAGCGTGAATCTTAATGCGCTTCAGCTCACGTTTGCCGGGTTTCTCTATACATGGGAACTTCCTATCGTGGGAGGACTTTTCCTTGTAGTCGCGCTCAAGCGTTTCAGACCCATTGCGGCCTATGAGGCGGACAAAAAGAAACCCGAAGATCCCGCTCACTTTTACCGTGCCGTGCGCCGATATCCTACGGAAGTCGCTGTATTGCTTTTTTTCCTATCGGTTTTTGCGTATGGGGTAGGCGCGCTGCAAATGCAATGGTTTGCGTTCCAGCCGCCTTTAGAGCAGGCGAAAGCCTTTGCCAACGGATTTGTTATCGCCATATTCCTTTCTCTTTTTTACTACCTTTTTCTCGATGCGTTCTTGGAGCGAGTGCGCACCAAGCTAAAAAGGGAATACGACATTAAGGGCATCAAAAGGCAAAAAGCAGCCCAACGGGTGTTTTTTGTGATTCTTTGCACCGCGGTTGGCAGCGTGGGGCTCGTGGGGCTTTTGGTGCTCCAATCCTGGCAGGTTTTAGAGAAAGAGAGCGTGCTGCGTAATATGCGAGATGACGCAGCGCAGGTTGCCTTACGCCTGTCCCAGGAGCTTCAAGAGCGCCAGGCAGGCGGAACAACGCAGGCGCAAGACAATATGTCTTTGTTTGAAACGCTCAAACAGGGTGAGCGGGGGCAGGTTGTTTTTCTCGGGGCAGGAGAGACGCTGCCTGCCGAATCTTTTTCCAGGCGCTCCAGGGAATTTGTGGCCCAGCAGCCTTTTGGGGTTCTCGAGGACTTAAAAAAAGAGCATAAGGTGGTTATATTTTTTGAGGACGCCACTCTCTCTAAAAAAGTGGTGGTAGTGGCTTTTCTCTCGGAGTTTTACAGCATTTTCCTTCCTCCGCTTCGTTCTTTTAGCATCGGAGCTGTGCTTGTGTTATTGTTAGTTACGGTTATGGCAGCTTTAGTAAGCTTTGCGCTCACCGATCGCGTTCGAAGGTTTTCTGCCTTGGTGCAGCAAGCAGAAAGGGGCGAAGTCGATTCTCTTTTCCCTGTGCCTTCCGACGACGAGCTTGAAAGTCTTTCCCGTTCTTTTATTGACTATGCCAAGGCTACCAAAGAAATCGACCGCACGAAAAGCGAGTTTGTGTCTCTTGCTTCCCACCAGTTGAGAACCCCGCTCACTATTACCAGTTGGTATGCGGAAAGATTGGAAAGCAAGATAAAAGAACAGGATTACGAAGCACAGCTGCGGTATCTTCGGGCGGTGCAAAAGGCAAATGAGCGCATGACCAAGCTTTTAGAGGCGCTGCTCAACGTATCGCGCATTGAACTGGGTACGATTTCGCTCCAAGCAGAAAGGGTTGATTGCGTCCTCGTGGCAGAAAGCGTACTGGAAGAGTTCGTCCCGCAAATCAGGGAGAAAGACCTTGTCTTTGACAAGGCCTACGACAAGAAAGGAGCGTATTGTTTGGGAGACGGTGAGTTTCTGCACATGGCTTTGGAAAATATCGTCTCCAATGCAGTGCGGTATACGCCTTCGGGCGGGGAAATTTCGCTAAGAGTTGTTGCAGAGAGGAATACTGTGCGTGTGGAAATTCGCGACACGGGGTGTGGAATCCCCCGAGAGCAGCAGTCAAAGGTATTCACGAAGATGTTCCGCGCGGATAACGCGGCTCAAATCGACCGTATGGGAAGCGGCCTTGGCCTGTATATAACCAAGTGGATTGTGGAACAGTCGGGGGGAAAGATATGGTTTGAATCCGAGGAAGGACGTGGTACAATCTTTTATATTCAGCTTCCGCGATACCAGGAAAAGGGTTTTCCCGGAAAAGTGGGTCTGTGGTATAATAAAAACGCATGAATCAACCATACCAAAGGAAAAAAGTTCTCGTTATTGAGGACGAAGACCTCTTGCGGGGGATTTTGGTGGAAGAATTTACCGAGCAAGAGGTAGACGTTGTTGCGGCAAGAGACGGGTTAGAGGGGTTGGAACTTGCTCTTGCCGAGCAGCCCGACCTTATTATTTTGGACTTGGTGATGCCCCGTTTGGACGGCATGTCCATGTTAAAGAAGCTTCGGGAGGATGAGTGGGGAAAACAGGCCCGGGTTTTGATTTTAACCAATGCCGAAGGAGACTTTGAGAAGACCATGGAAGCTCTAAGGCACGATGTATATGAATATATGGTAAAAACCAGGTGGGGTCTCAAAGATGTGGTAGGCCGCGCCAAAGAAAAACTGGGAATTGTATAAATCGGCCAAAGATTTTTGCGAAAAAGGTGTCGAGCGCTCGACACCTTTTTCTTGTTTGGGTGTTAAAGAAAGTACCGATTAAAGAGGGAAGAGGAAGAAAAAAGGTCGGTAATATATAAGCGTAACCTCTTTCCATTACTCATATGGTTCGTGACTCCCCCAATCACTAACTCTCTACAATCCAAACAGGTCTTCTAGGCTTTTTTGCGAGCCTCCTCTTTGAAAAGGGGAGGTTTTCATTTTGCATGTATTGCCCGTAACGAAAGGGCTGCCCCTACGTCTTATTAGTACGGTATGAATGCTTCAAAAAAGAGGAAAATTTTGCCGCCGTCAGGCGGGACAGTCGCGGTGGTGGGTTTGGGGTACGTGGGGTTGCCCCTTGCGCTTTTGGCTGAGCGAAAGGGGTACCGGGTAATTGGCATCGATATTGCAAAAGAGAGAATTAGGCTTCTTTCTGCAAGAATAATGCCTTTTCAGGAAGACGGGTTAGTTCCTTTTTTGAAAAAAAGCAAGATGGAGGCAACGGACAACTTTGCGAAGATCAGGGAGGCGGACATTATTATCATTTGCGTCCCAACACCAGTGCACGAAGACCACACCCCCGACTTTACTCCCGTAAAAGAAGCTACGAAGCGCGTGGCGGAGTTTCTACGGAAAGAGCAGGTGGTTATTTTAGAATCCACGGTAAGCCCGGGGAGTTCTGAAAATATTGTTATTCCTTTGCTCGAAAAGATTTCTGGCTTGCGGGCCGGGCAGGATTTTTCGTTTGCGCACTGCCCAGAACGCATTAATCCGGGCGATCCCCAGTGGAATATAGAATACATTCCTCGTGTGGTAGGCGGGGTCGACGAGCGCAGCACAGAGCAGGCAGTGGGTTTTTATCGCTCGATATTGCAAGGCCCCGTAACCCAAATGGGCTCGGTAAAAGAAGCAGAAGCGGTAAAAATAGTGGAAAATTCGTTTCGCGACATTAATATTGCCTTTGTGAACGAACTCGCCATGTCTTTTGCCACCATGGGCATCGACGTTACAAACGTGCTCCAGGGAGCCTCAACCAAACCCTTTGCCTTTATGGCGCATGATCCGGGATGCGGGGTAGGAGGGCATTGTATCCCGGTGGACCCTTACTATCTGATTGATACGGCAAAGCAGAATGGCTTTTTGCACCGTTTTCTGTCCCTTGCGCGGTCTATCAATGCGGGTATGCCCAAATACGCTGCCGACCTGCTGACAGAAGGGCTCAGGGAGCGGAATATCCCTGTAAAAGGCACTAAAACCGCTCTTTTAGGGCTTGCCTATAAGCCAGATATCGACGACGACCGGGAAAGCCCTTCCTACGAAATCGAGAAATGTTTGAAACAACAGGGGCTTCGCGTAGCCACATTCGACCCGTTTGTCCTGCAGAGATCCAGCGCTGCCAGCTTGGAAAAAGCGCTCAAAGGAGCCCGGGCAGTGGTCGTTGCTACCGCGCACACTGCGTTTTGCAACCTTGAACCAGAATTTCTGCACTCGCGCGGAGTCCAGGTGGTGGTCGATGGCCGGAACTGTCTTTCCAAGGAAGCATTCCTTCAAAGCGAAGTACTATACAAAGGAATCGGAAGGTAAACATATGCCAAGTCCGGTAATCATCCCAAAGAAACAAATGCCTACTCCGAGCAGAAGGATTTTTTCTGGGGAGGCAAAAAAAGTTATTCTCCGCGAACTATTCATTCTTCTGTTCCTTTACGCGGTGGGGCTCGGGGTTTTGTTTTTGATTGTTCTTTTAAAGAGGAACAGTGCCTTTAATTTTTTCGATAACCCATTTTTGTATGGGTACACTTTTTTTGTAACCATATTCCGGATTTCCCGCATATGGGCGGCACTCTTTTATGAAAAAGCAGATAAAAAACTGCTAGAACCGTATGCCCAAATGCATTATGAGCCTGCAATTAGTTTTGTAATTCCCTGCAAGAATGAGGAGGCCGCTATAGAAAAAACCGTAACAAAGTGTTTTGAGGCCAGATACCCGCCAGAAAAGGTGGAAGTAATTGTAGTGAACGACGGAAGTACTGATAGCACAGGGGCTATTTTGGGAAAATTACAGTTCCGTTTTCCTAACTTAACGGTCGTGTCATGGGAACAAAACCGGGGGAAGCGGCATGGAATGGCAGAAGGGTTTAGGCGAGCAAGGGGAGAAGTGGTTGTCCAGCTGGACAGTGATAGTTATATCGAGCCTGGAACCATACAAAAACTCGTTGATTATTTCAAAAATCCGCAAGTGGGGGCGGTATGCGCACATACCTATGTGGAAAATGCGGATCAGAACATTCTCACCAGGATGCAGACGGCACACTACTTTGTCGCTTTCCGCGTTTTAAAAGCAGCAGAATCGGCGTTTTCGCTTATCTTTTGTTGCAGCGGGTGCTCCTCGGCGTACCGGAAAAGTGTTGTTTTGCCGGTAATAGACGAATGGCTAAACGAGAGTTTCTTAGGGGTGCCTGCAAACTGGGGTGACGACAGAGCCCTTACCAACCGCGTGATTCGCCAGGGGTATAAATCAGTGTATACCGATAAAGCGTGGTCGTTTACCATTGTGCCAGACACCTGGAAAAAGTTTGTAAAGCAGCAAATTCGCTGGAAGAAAGGGTGGTTTGTAAATTCACTGTTTGCCGGAAAGTTTATCATGAAGCGAGATTCCTTTGTGGCTGTTACCTACTTTTTCCCGCTGTTCCTCACTCACTTTTTATCGCCGTTTATAGCGGTTAAGGTTTTTATGGTCGACGCTCTCATCTTCGGAGTTTCGCCGCTGTATTACATTATAGGAGCTTCCTCCGTTATTATTTTCTTTATCATTTTTTACAAAATATTGCGCCCGGAAGATAAGTATTGGCCGTATCTTATTCCTTGGGCGCTTCTTAACGCATTGTTCCTTTCGTATGTGCTGTTTTGGGCTTTGGCTACCATTCGAAACCGCGGTTGGGGGACAAGGTAACTTTTCCATTATGAATGTACGAATATCTTTTATAGCAATGAATATGGCATTTGCTTTGGTGCTTGTGGTAGGGGCTCTTTGGGCCGCGAACGCGATTTATTTTGAGCAAAGTTATTTTATAATGATGTTCAAGTACCCATGGTATCAACTTACGCTTTCTGGGGATAGAGGCGGTAGTTTCTTAGCTTCGGTTTTTCCCATTTCCCAGTCTAAGGAGTTGGAGAGCGAGGGGGGCGGAAAAGCTTTAAGCATTCCTGTCTTGGTATATCACGGTATTGTGGGCAAGGCCGAAGGCGATAACGTAACTACGAGAGATTTTAAAGAGCAAATGATGGCCTTAAAAGATGCCGGCTGGGAAACCGTTTCGATCGAAGAGTTTCAAGCGTTTATGAAAGGAGAACTCCAGCTTTCAGAAAAGTCTTTTTTGCTTACCTTCGATGACGGCCGCAAGGATAGTTATTACCCCGTAGACCCCATATTGCGTGCGTTAGATTACGAGGCAGTTATGTTTGTAATTACGAACCAGTCGATCGGCGAAAAAGGGAAGGCAACGCACTTTTACCTTTCAGAAAAGGAACTGAAGCATATGCAGAGCACGGGGAGATGGGACATCCAGTCCCACGGAAAGTTTGCTCACGAGCTTTACGCTACGGGACCCAACGGCGAAACGGGGCACTTTTACAGCAACTTGTTGTGGGTACCAGAAGAAGAAAGACCAGAAACGCCAGAGGAGTTCCAGGAAAGAATTTATGAGGACTTGCGAATTTCCAAGGAGGAAATAGAAGAATCTCTTGGGATATCTGTTGCAACTATTGCTTTTCCCTTTGGCGACTTTGGGCACAACCTTTTTGCCGATTCCAATTTTGAGTTGGCCAAAGGCATTTTGTTGATCAGCGCAAAGGAGCACTATTCCCACGGGTTTTACCAGTGGTGGGAAGGGGAAGGGTTTACCTTCAACTATCCCCGCGAAGACGTTTTGACGGTGAAAAGATTAGAAGTTCTTCCTAATTGGTCAGGAGAGGCTTTACTTCAAATCCTTGAACAGGGGATGTCTAAATCCTTGCCCTATCAAGAATCCTTCTTACAAAATAATGCATGGCTTTCCAATTGGGGCTCCTTTGATATGCAGCCCGGGAAGGGGCTGGTATTTTTGGCAGAAGGGGGACAGGCAGGAGCGTCCGCAGTCCTCGACGGAACCGGAGGGTGGGAGGATTACGAAGTGAAGGCAAGGGTAAACCTTCCTTCTCAAACAGGAGTATTTATATGGGTAAGGTTTCAAGATGCGAACAACAACGCGGCCTGTAACTTTGGGCTCGACTTTGTGCACGCAGAGCAGGTTTTTAAAGGGGAAAAACGGGTAATTAAGGGGGTTCGCGGGGTGACTCCTTTGAAAGAGGGGGACTTCACCGTGAGCGCCAGGGTGCAGGGTAGAACAATTCAATGTTTGGTGGAAGGCGAAATAGTGGTGGAAAGCACGTTTTTAGAACCGGATCTTAATCGCGGAGGTGTCGGGTTTAAGATGTGGGATGAGCAGATTGGAAAAAGCCAGCTTTTGGTTCGATCTTTGGAGGTGCAGCCGTTGTAGGGAGAGCCCAGGTTTCTTGACAGTTCTGTTAAATTCTGCTACGTATAGAGTACTTGAGAGATAGGACATCTGGTAGGAAGTCCTATCTCCGGGGGTAAAAAACATAGCTCTTTTTTGTTCTTTCTCCCTTTTTAGTTGTCCTTTTTTAATACATTTTTTTGTTTTTGATACTAGCAAAGTGTATTCTCTGTAGCTCTTTTCCCCACATTCGGGGATCCTTAAAAACACAACTCTCTCATTATAAGTTGAATCCCTCTTAAAGAGGCGTTTTCGTTGGTGTGCCTTGTGTTTTGGCGCGTAGGTCGGACCAATTACCTTACTTAAGGGGGAACTAAAAAATATGGAATATATATCATTTCTAACCAATAAAAAGAGCGTGGTGCATGCGTTCTTGTTGTTGTTTGCTTTTTCGGGAATGGTGTTTTCAGCAAGCTTTATTCCTGCAGGCAACGGGTTTGTGTCCTACCAAACCGTTTTGGCGGAAGAAAAAGGATATGAAGATGCCCATGAGACGGAAAACGAAGAAGAGGAGCCTGTAGAAACGGGTGGAGGTGACGCGTGCGTCCCGAATCCGGAAGCTGACTTGTTTGGGAGTATCCAGACAGGAACCGGAAACGCCAGCATAGGCAACAGGTCTGAAAAGTGCGCTTATGAGGTGGGGTTGGCGTCGTACAAGATGTTTGACCAGAATATAGATAATCAAGAGCTGTTTGGTTCTGATACAGCTATTGTCGCAGCAGGATCAGAGGTTGATCTTGTCGTTGACCTTCCGGAATGCGCGTACCAGATTGACTTGTTTTACGGCGACCTTATTGAGTCGTTTGCCGGCGGCGTGCGTTACGGCGATCGCCTGCTCGACGGAGACCAGGGAAAGGAATCTGACTTTTGCGAAAAGGAGTCAGATACCTTCTCTATCTCTGGCATGAAGTTTGAGGATAAGGACAAAGACGCAACCAAAGAAGCCGGAGAAGGAGGTTTGCAAGGCTGGGAGATTAAAATCGAAGGCCCGAACGCTTTCTCTGACTCCACAACCACAAATGCCGATGGAAACTATGAGTTTTCCGATCTGGAAGCTGGTGTGTATGAAGTTTGCGAAACCCAGCAAACAGATTGGGATCAAACATTTCCTACGGACAACAATGGCTGCCACGAGGTAACTTTAGCGGATAAAGATGTAGAAGACATCGACTTTGGAAACGCGAAAGAACCAGAGCAGTTAATAAAAAAGCTCACTATTGTTGCTTCCAAAATAGTTTGCGAAGACCCATCTGATTTTCCTGATTGGAGTGATGCGGGCGTGGACATTGCAAAAGACACTGCCCAAGATTTTGTAGCCAGCAACCCCGGCTGCTCTGTGGTAAAAGACTGGGAGTTCCAGTGGGGATACGCTAATGTCAACGAAAACAAGCAGAGCGGCGACCATGTGGGCGAAGCTTCAGCGACAGGAACTGCTGATAACGAATGGAAGACATTTGGCCCTACCAATGCCAATGGTGTAGCAACGGTAGAAATTACCGATACGAAAGGAACCGAAAAAATCTGGGTACGTGAAGTGCTTCAGGCAGAGTATATTGCTTTTTCTGATTGGCCAAACGTAACCGGTACGGATCAAAGCGATCCGTCCGCGAGAATGTGGTGCCATACGGACGTGTTTAAGCACGACAACCACGATTTTATCAGCTCACCCGAGCTTGGTAGAACGTATTACTGCTTGGCATTTAACGCCTTAAAGCCCGTTGTGCAGCCCGCCACCTTCTCCATCTCTGGTATGAAATTTAACGACGAGAACGAGGATGGAGTGAAAGATGGAACCGAGGTCGGTCTTCAAGGCTGGGACATTACCATTACCGATGGAGCAGCGTTTAACGATTCCACTACAACCGACGCGAACGGGGAGTACGAATTTACCGATCTGGAACCTGCGACTTATACATTGTGTGAGACGCAGAAGGCCGGATGGAATCAAACTTTCCCAACAGCCAACAATGGGTGCCACGAGGTAATAATTACCAACGCGGACATTTCTGACATTGACTTTGGAAACGCAAAGGAGGAAGAGCTAGGCGCAGAACCCGAACCTGAACCTGAACCTACTCCGACTCCAACACCTACTCCAACGCCCACACCTACACCTTCACCAACGCCGCCATCCGGAGGGGGAGGGGGAGGAGGATCAGTCAGGCTACCAGCCTTGCGGATTGAAAAGTCCATTGCAGAGTCGTTTACCAACCCCGGGGGAACAGTCAACTACACGATTGAAGTGAGCAATATTGGTCCTGTTACGGCAATAAACACCGTGCTGACCGATACTCTTCCTGCAGGATTCTTGCATAAGGAAACCAGCCAGCAGAATCGCACGTGGCAATTGGGAGGTATGGTTCCCAATGCCCAGCAAACCGTTACCTTTGAGGTTTTGGTAGGGCAGGAGGTTCAGGTGGGGTCTTACACTAACACAGCCGAGGTAAAAGCAGACAATCACCAGCCCTTACAGGCCAAAGCCACCATTGAGGTGCGAGTGCCTGGAACGCAAGGCGAAGAATTCAAGCCCGCGCTGGTTATTGAGAAGACCATTGACAAGCCAGTGGTGCAGCGCGGCGAACAGGTAATCTTTACGATTACGCTGCGCAATACCGGCAAGGCAACTGCTTTGAACGTGCTTGTCATAGATACGCTTCCCCCTGGCTTTACGAGTCCCTTGGCAGAACGGCTGCGCGTGTGGACGATTCCGCAGTTAGCTCCAGGGCAAGTGTGGCAGGAAACATTGGTTGCCACTGCAAAACAGGACGCCGTGCTTGGAGTACACATGAATACCGTGGTGGCAAGAGCAGAAAACCACCCCCAAGTAGAAGATTCTGTAGGCGTTATCGTGCAAGCTCCCACGCTGCCACATACTGCAATGGGCGTAGTGCAAGAAGAGAGCGCAGAAACTCGTTCTGAAAACTTCTTAACGATTCCCAGCATTGGCGTGCATATTCCGATTGTGGAAGGAAACGACGACTCTGCGTTGGAGTCTGGAGCATGGAGAATACCCGGAACCTCTACGCCCGATAAAGGAAGCAATACCGTAGTAGGAGCACACCGATTCAAGTATCTCCCACCCTATTCTGAAACTTTCTACCTGCTCGATAAACTGCAAGCAGGAGATCGGTTTGAAGTTGTGTGGGAAGGGAAAACCTATACCTACGAAGTTTCGGATTCCCGAGTGGTGGAAGCTACCGCTCTTGAGGTGCTGCAACCAACAGAAGAAGCAGTATTCACCATGATTACGTGTATCTCTCTTGCCCCAGACAGAGGGCGTATAGTGGTACAGGGAGTTCTTCTTTAGTACAATAGACAGTAATGAGCACTGTCTTATTTGCGAAAACCGCACTGGCGATATACGGCCTAGGGGCGGTTTTCGTGTTGGCGTTATTGCTGGAAGTTTGGAATACGGACAAAAGCTTACTGCTTGCCAGTCTTAGCCAGCATTTGGTTGTAGAGGAGATTAACGCCGAGCGAAGAAACATAGGGCTTTCGCCTCTGCGAGTTTCAGCGGCGCTCCAGCAGGCTTCGCAGCTGAAAGCAGAGGATATGGTGGCCCAGGGGTATTTTTCGCACCAAGGGCCCAATGGGGAGGAGGCATGGGTTTGGTTAGATCGAGTAGGATACTCTTTTGCGGGAGCCGCAGAGAACCTGGCCATAGATGTGGCGGATTCCAAAGTGTTGGTGCAGGCATGGCTGCATTCTCCCAACCACGCCAAGCAATTGCAAAACCCCGATTTTCGTGAAGTAGGCATTGGTTTTGCCGAAGGGATAATTGATGGCAGAGAAACGCGCGTGGCAGTGGCTTTTTTGGGGTGGCCCTTGCCAAGCAACCAAATACTAAGCTCTCCTACCGTATCGAACATTGTTGTCCAGGAACCCGAAATTTCCATAGAGCCGATTCCTCCGCGAGAACCCCTTGCCATGGTGCGTGTAGAAGTTAAAGACACAGAGCTAAATGAGCCTTTGCGTATGCAGGTGGCAGGCTCTCAATTGTCTGCCTCGAGAGATTGGGGAGGAATAGCGCGCCTTCTGCTTTCCGTGTTGTATGTTGGTCTTTTAGCTTGGCTTTTGGTGCTGCTTTGGCAACAAAAAAAGGCCTTTGCCTTGCCTCGTATTGCTTACTTGAGTTTGCTTTTGTTGATGTTGTGGAGCTTGGAGCTGGGCCGCCTTTGGTATTTTTAGGGTAAAAAAGAAGGCCCTATGTGAGTGTCCATACCTAGGACATTACCATGGAGCCTTCGCGCTAGGCATTTTTGGCCTTCCTCGATTTTTGTGAGAGAAAGTAAAAGGAAGGGTCAAGAATTAACCTAGCGAAGTCGCGCTCTGTAAGTTTGTATGTTTCAGCCTGTTGCTTCACGCTCGCTACAGCTTGTAGGACCCAATCTTCCCAAGGGTCAATCTCCTTTGCGAGGACGTGTGCATAAATTTCTCTGATTTGTATACAGTTTTGCGGAAATCTTTCGATAGGATCCATTACCCCTTCTCCTCTCGTAAGAGCTTGCTTTTCGCTAACGGTCTTCCAGGGAAGATATATTTACGTTAGCCCTCGCCAGAACCTCCGTCAAGTGGTATAAAAGAATGCATGAAGTTTGTTGGCGATTTCCATATTCATTCCAAGTATGCGAGGGCAACGTCGCAGGATATGGACTTGGAACATTTGGATACATGGGCAAAAATCAAGGGCATTAAGGTAATAAGTACGGGCGACTTTACGCACCCCGTTTGGTTTAAGGAGTTGCAGGAAAAACTAGAACCTGTAGAACAGGGGCTTTACCAGTTGAAACAAAGCAAGCTCGGCACGCGTTTTATTCTTACCACGGAATTAAGCTGCATTTATTCCAAAGGCGGGCAAGTGCGAAAGGTGCACTTGTTGATTTTTGCGCCTTCGCTTGAGGCCGTAGCAAAGATAAATGCGCATTTGGGCGTGCGGGGGAATCTCAAGGCAGACGGCAGGCCCATTATCGGCATTGATGCAAAAGAAGTGGTAAAAATTGCGCTTGATGCTTCTCCTGATTGCATGGTAATCCCCGCTCATGCATGGACTCCGTGGTTTGCCGTATTCGGGTCCAAGTCCGGCTTTAACTCGCTCCAGGAATGCTTTGACGAATACACCAAATACATCTATGCTATTGAGACAGGGCTTTCGTCTGATCCTGCCATGAACTGGCGTTTATCGCAGCTGGACAGCATTGCTTTTATCAGCAATTCAGACTCGCATTCGCCGCCCAAAATCGGCAGAGAGGCTAATGTGTTCGATACCGAGTTAAGCTACCAGGGGATAGCTGACGCATTAAAGAAAAAAGATCCTTCCAAATTTTTGTTTACCGTGGAGTTTTTTCCCGAAGAAGGAAAATACCATTACGACGGCCACCGGTTGTGCGGCGTAAGCTTTAAACCGGAAGAATCAAAGCAGCACAACAACATTTGCCCTAAATGCGGCAGGCCCCTTACCATAGGCGTGCTAAACCGGGTGGCGGAGTTGGCAGACAGGCCCGAGGGGTTCAGGCCGGAAGGCGCTATCCCTTACAAAAGCTTAATTCCTTTGGAAGAAATTATTGCAGACGCTTTGGGCGTTGGCACCGTATCCAAGCGCGTAAGAGAAGAGTATGAAAAGCTCATTCATACTGTGGGAGACGAGTTCTCGATTTTGCTCGACGCAGATATTGCCGGATTGCAGTCTGCCACACTGCCAGAAATTGCCGAGGGAATAAAAAGGGTAAGGGAGGGGAATGTTCATATTGAGCCTGGCTTTGATGGCGAATACGGGAAAATAGAGATTTTCAAAGAGGGTGAACCCAAAACCTTCACCACCCAAAAAAGTTTATTCTAGCAACAATCCCATGCAAAGTTTTTTAGAATTTGAGTCAATCAAAAAATTCATTGATACGGCGGGAAAAGACATTGAAAAGTACTTTGGCAAAGATAAAGGCGCTCTTATTTACTTAAAACCCAACGGCGTATGGTATGCGCAAGGTTTATACGAGTGGCTGACTAAAGAGAAGAAAAAAGATATCATCATAAGCACCATGGAGGACGACGGGACCGGCCTGGAGGCAGCAAAACTGCGCGGCCGGAAAGTGCTTATTGTGGACGCCGACGTTGTTACGGGAAAGGCGTACAAGCGTTCCATGGAAGCTTTGCGTCTATGTAAAAAAGAGCTCGAACTTAAAGAAATACGGTTTGCTACGTTTATTGACCGCATTGGGCTTGCGGATTTCTCGGTATGGAAGTATTCGCCAGAGTCCATTTGGCACTTCGACGAAATGAACGTGCTGGACTTAAAAATAATCGCGCATCTTGCGGGAAACGGAAGAGAAACGTTTGCCGACATCGGAAAAGCAATTAACTTGAGCGCGGTAACGGTAAAAAACAGGGTGGACAAGCTCCTGCGAGAACGCACCATTGCCATTCAGGCCCAGCTCCAGGCAGACCAGTTTTATACCATGTCGGTGCAGATATTTCTTGAGGCAGACGAGCAAACTGTGAAAAAGCTCATCGAAAAATGCGAGCCAAAACAAGAGGTGTATCACATGGTTCGCATAACCGGCATTTACAACCTGGGCATTGGGCTTTTGGCCTACAACTGGCACGCCATAGAAGAGTTTATCGAAAGGGAGGTGCGCGCAGAAAAAGGGGTAAAGAAAATTTTTATCATTACGGGCCAGCTGCCCATTTTCCCCAAAACAATCCCCCCCAAGATTCTGCAGTAATGTTTAGAATCTAAAGAGTAAATGGGTAAAAAGTTAAGAAAGTAAAGGAAACACTTGACAATTGGGTTTGTTCTTCTACAATGGATGTGTA
>DASRUP010000004.1:0-5161 GCA_035655395.1 Minisyncoccota bacterium | reverse complement strand
ACAGAAGGCGCAGATGAAAAATATTCTCCGCATGCATGCTGTAAGCTCGGGGTTTGCCGGAGCCTTGATAGGCATTTTTATCCCGATTTATTTGCTTGGCCTCGGCAAGCCGCTTGCTGAAGTTATGCTCTTTCTTATCGTGCACAATATCGTGCTGTTTGGCGCGGCGTTATGCGCTGTTTTTGTTTCCAATAAAGTAGGGCTGGTGCGCACCTTATGGATTCGCTTTGGCTTTCTCTTTCTTTATCTTTTTCTTTTATATCTTTTGCAAACAGAAACCGGCTTCCCTATCTACCTGGTTGCGGTCGTTGGCGGCATTGAGGCTGCGTTTTACTGGATCCCCCTCAATATCCTTTTTACGAGGTATGCTGAAACGAAAGCCATGGCAAAACAGATGAGCAAGTTTTTTGTTCTGCCCGAAGCCGCCGGCCTCTTTGCCCCCCTCATTGGTGGATTTATTGCGGTTTCTCTCGGCTTTCCCGCGCTCTTTGTTTTTGCTTTTATCGTGAATATTGCTGCGGTTGGCTTTCTACAAAATCTGCATAAAGAAAAAACAAACTTCGAGTTTTCGTTATCTCGATTCAAAAGGATATGGCAGCGCAATAAAACCTACTTTGTTTCGGAATTCTTCGACAATATTCCAGAGGAGGTCGTTGGAATCATCTTTCCCATTGTGGCGTACTTGAGCTTATTGAGTGTAACCGACATTGGTGTTATCGGCACCCTCATATCGCTGGGCATGATGATATTCACTCTTTTAATAGGAAACTTTGCCGACCGCTTCGACAAAATAAAAATGCTCCGTTTGGGAGCGGCACTCTTCATTGCAACGTGGCTGGTTGCCTTTTTCATGGAAAGCGTTCTTGGATTTTACGCCGTGAGCATATTGCTTGGGTTTTTCCTACGCCTGTTCTTGGTGCCCTATAATGCCCTCCTGTATGCAAACGCCAAGACAGACGACGCCCAATTTCTCGTACTGCGCGAAATTCCGGTAATTTCAGCTCGCGTTTTCGTATTTCTTCTCGCAATTCTTTTAGCCTCGCGGCTCGAGTTTGTGTTTCTCGCAGCCGCGCTTTCGCTTCTCTATTTCTTCTTCTTTAATCCTCGCGGGCAAAAGTAACCTCGGCGACGCCGATGCTTTTGTCGGCTCCCCCGTAATACAAAAGCCATTTGCCTTTGAAGTTCACCAAGGCATTCGTAAATACCACAGCGTTTACTTTCCCATACATTTCCCAGTACTCGGTGGGTTCCAATATCGGTTTGTCGGAACGATACAAAAGTTTTGCCGGGTCTTCTTTGTCGAAAAGGGCAAAGCCCGGCTGGTAGGATACGCCGTTTGAACTGTTGTAAATCAGCAAAATGCCCTCGTCGGTCACAAGTGGAGGCGGGCCGCCCTCCACCAAATGGCTGTCGAAAAAGCCTTCGCGCGGCTCTAACACCGTTTCCTCCTGCACTTCCCAATTTCGCAAATCTTCAGAAAAAGCGATCTTCACCATGCCTTCGCCAAAGTACATCACATATTTCCCTTTATGTGTATAGTCTTGAATAATCGCGCCTGCTTTTTCGCGCCCAGGCACCAGCCGGCCGATTTTCTCCCAATGAATTAAATCTTTTGAGAAAGCCCCGCAAAGCACAATGCGCTGTCCTTGTTCATCCCGCCCCGAGTAACCCGTATAGGTGGCAAAATAACCTTGTTCCGTTTGGGTAACGCGTACATCCTCGATCCCTCTGCTTTCCTCTTTTCCCTCACCTTCGAGAATCGGATTTTCTCCATAACGCTCAAAGTGGAACCCATCTTCACTCAAAGCAATCCCTATGCGGGAAATATAACGATCATAATACCCGTCTTCTGCCCGATAGAGAAGATATACCTTGTCGCCTTTTACCACCGCAGCTGGGTTATACGCGCACGCCTTCTCAAAACTCCCATCCTCTACGCGCGGGGTGAGTATGGGATTGCCTGGATATTTTTCTGCTTGAATTTTCATAAAAGGTGGAGACGTTCTTTAATCGTGTTAGTCATTTGGCGAGCAAGGTTGCGATAGTCAAAGTTCGCCACGGCGTGAACTCTTGCGGCCTGGCCCATTTGCAAACGCTTTTCGTCGTCTGCGAGCAGAGTATACAAATATTCAGCCAACTCGTCGGTATTGGCGCGATAGGCAAAGGTCTTGGGCTCGTCGAACACAATGCGGCCCTGCTTTTTAAAACCCATTTCCGGATAAATAATCTCGCTTTCCAAATCTACGGTTTCTGCCACGTTTGCAAGAAAGCCGGTTTTGCCGTGCAAAACCGTTTCTTTAGGCCCCATTTCGTTAATAGACACCACCGGAGTGCCACAGGCCTGGGCTTCCACCTGAATCATGCCGTACCCGTCTAGGCGGCTGGGAGCCGCATACACGTCTGTGGCGCTTAACGCATAGGGTATAAACTCTCTCGACCATGAACCAGACAAAAACAGAATCTTCTCTTTGGGCAATCCAAGTTCTTCAATTAGCCGCAACTCCTCTTCTGCGTGGTCGCGCTCGTCTTCTTCGTCCCAGGCCTTGCAAATATATTTCCAGTTTTCAAAACGTGTGCCTATTTTTGCCAACGCGCGAAACACTTCCTGCGCGCCTTTCGAGGTAACGTCTCCCCCCATGGTAAGAATAACTTTTTCATTTGGCTTTACGCCCCACATGGAGCGCAGTTTTTGGATCGCGGGATCTGTTTTAGCAATAGGCCGGAAAAGTTCAGGTTCCACGCCAATGTGAGCAGTAACAAAGTTTTTGGTGTCCACGCCGTCTCTTTGGTAAGTTCTACGCACCCAGTCCGACGTAACAAATACCAAAGGCAAACTGCCCAAAAGTTCCTGATAATTTGCCACCCAGCCGTCTGCCACAAACCAGGGAACTGGAGTTACCCCGAATTTTTGGGGGTGCAGAATAAGGTCTGGCGTGTACCCCCAGAAACCAATGCCCAAGGCAAACTGCGGCTTAAACGTTTCGTACAGCCATTCTTTTTGGAAGGAAGCTAACCAATGGCAGGGCATTACTTCCTCCCCATTTGCTTTCATGCCCCGATACAGCATGTCGCCTTGCAGGCTCAAACCGTCGGTTTCGGGAGGGTACGCGTATAACACTAGAGATTTCATGTATAAAGTTGAGTAAGGCTAAGCCTTACTCGTAAAGGTTTCGATTTTGCTGCAGCTGCGGTTTTCAAAAATATGGGGCCTGAACCCATATAACTTTTTTATCACGTTTCTTTTGGCTTGCCATTCCTTGTTCGTCAGCTCCACGGCGTATCTTGCGTTTTCAAGAGGCACCGCTATCTTCTTCTTTTCGTCGAGCTTATAGGCAAAGTAAAAAATCTCTCTCGCTTCCAGTTCCTTCTCTGCAATCATTTTTTTTACCGCGCGATGCGCGCCAATATGCCTTGGATGCCCATAGTCGCCTTTGGCGCCATGAGTAAAGATATAGTCAAACTTTTTCTGCGCAAGGCGCGAGCGCACTATCTTTTGTATCTCTAAGATACTTTCTTTTATGCTCATTATTCCCTCGTCTTCCAGGTCGCAAATAATGCCGCGGGCGCCGTAGTACTTTGCCACGCGCATAAATTTGGGCATGCGATCGGGGTCTGATTTTCTGCAAAGCACGAAAATGGTCCAGTCTACAGTCGAATGCCGGGCGAGCGTACCGCCCATCCATATGGTTTCGTCGTCTGGATGGGCAACAACTACTAACGCCTTTGCCTCTTTATGTATCGTCGGTTCCATGCTGCTTTCTATACTTTTCTACAAGCCACGAGGAAGACTGCACTTTCCCGCCCTCGCCAACGTTAAACACCATTTTGCATCCCAGTTCGTTGCATACCTGGGTTTCCGGAATATTGTCTTCTTTGCGGTCGCCTCCGTTGGCAAAGATATGGGGTCCGAGCTGGCGCAGTTCCTGGCAAACGCTCATATCGGCAGGGTCTGGCGTGTGGCTGGTAATAATTACCCGGTCAACTGACTCTAAAGCCTCGAGTATTTCTTTGCGCTCTTCTTGAGGCATAAATACATATCCTTTCTTTTTGAGCAGCCAGTTGTCGTTGTTAAGAATAACCACCAGTTCGTCGCCCAACGCCCGCGCCTCGCGAAAAAGCCGTACATGGCCAATATGCAAAGGGTCGAAGCCCCCGCTTGTTGCGATTATAGTATGCTTCTCCTTATCATTGCTCATAAAGGGGTGCGCGTAATTTTCTCTCCCATAAACTCCGCCTTCACGCCAAGCGCTTTCGTAAGAAATACCATAAGAAAGTTAAGCTGTACAATGTGGCAAAACGGCGAAAGCTCCTCTGGCACTCCGCTGACCACAATTTCTCGCACAAGCGCATTTGATTTTGCAGAGAGTAACTTTTTCAAGTGCGCAATGCGTTCTTTATCTTTGCCGTTGCTCTGCAAAAACAGCACAACCGAGTCTTGCATGGTTTCTTTGGGGCCGTGATCGTACTGGGCGGGAGACAGTCCCTGCCAGGCAAACTTGGTAGCTTCGCTTAAGGTAAGCGCCCCTTCCATGGCGGTTGGCGCGTTTGGCCCCGAACCCAGCACAAAAAGCCCTTTGAGTTTGCGCCCCCGCATATACTCTGCAATTTCTTGCGCCCTTTCCTGGGCTTGGCCGCGATACGCGGAAAACTGCTTTTCTATGGCATCGAGAACCTTTCTGGGGTCAAACCCCAAACCAAGGTACAGCACTAAGAGCGTATTGAAATAGGTTTTGATAGAAACAAACTCTTCTTTGCCGGCATACAGTTCCACTACCTGTTTGGCGTTGACAGCTTTTGCAAGTGAAGACTCGGCGTCGTTGGTAATGGCAACAACATCTTTAAATCGCGCCAAATTCCACAACAACTCTGAACTTTCTCCAGACTGGGAAATAAGCACGCCCAGTTTCTCTTTTGGTTTGCCCTGATAGGCATAATATTCAAAAGCCTCATATGGCAGAATGTCTTTGCCCAAAAACCACAGGGTAAGCGCCGCGTAATAGGAAGCCCCCATGCCGAGGTACGGGGTATGTTCGGGCAATACAATACCTTTGTTCTTCTCTACGCAAAGCCTCGCTTTCTCTAAAAGTTCTTCTAAGTCCCGAGTATCCATGCCTTGATTCTAGCAAAAACAAACCCCGCCAGTCTATAGACTGGCGGGGCG
>DASRUP010000003.1:0-2678 GCA_035655395.1 Minisyncoccota bacterium | reverse complement strand
AAACAAAGAGTTCTCTGCCGTCTTGCAATACCACATGCACCATCTGATGCGTGGCAGGCACCGGAGTTTTTGCTGCTTCAAGAATAACACCTGCAACGCGCTGGCCATTTTTGTCTACTGTCCAAACCGCATCGCCCTTTTGCAAATTTTGTACCGCAACTTTGCCAGCAGGCGTGTCGATTAAGGTATCCTTTGCCAAACATATGGGGCATGGGCGGTTAAAATCCACTTTCTTTTCAAATACCGCAGTATTTCCTTCAATGCGCAAAAGCGTAAGTTGCACGGTGCAGCCGTTGCTTACCACTTCTCCCGGCCGCAAGGTTATAGGATGCCCCTGGTCTGTTGCCACTGGGTATTCCCAATAGTTTAATCCTTCCACGCGGTCTGGATATATGTTTTGCAGCAAAAACGAACTCTCGCGCTGGCCTTCGCGCAACGATATTTCCTGGCCTTGGGAATCTTCTTTTATAGAAGTTATAGCAATGCTTCCTACCACGTCATAGGTGGAATTTCCCGGGCCCGATACCTGCTCTGGGGTAAAAATGCCTACAACTTCAACCTGCATTCCTGTGGTAGAGAACGTGTAGTTTGGGTCGTAATCGAAAAGATTTTTTAACGCATAGTGGTTGCCGTCTTCACCCCTTAGCCCAATGGCGCATTCTAAGGTTTGCGGCCCAGAACCCTTTTTGGGCAAACACGTAATTTCGCCCTTTATGGTTATGGGTTGGTCAGCTGGCGGAGGCGTACTCGGTGTTCCCTCCAACGTATCAACAAGATCCAAAACAGCTTGTTTATCTTGTACGTTTACGCCAAACCTTTGGGAAAGATTTTGCAAAAGGATTTCGTAGCCCTCTATTGATACCGTTTGTTCGGCCGATGTAACCGGCATGCCCGCCTTTCGCTGGTACACAAGTTCTCCATTTTCATACGTGTACACCCCTTCAAATGTTAACACGCCGTCGAAATCTGCACTTTCAAGCTTAGGAAACGCCTGCAAAAGCAAAAATGCGTCGAACCCTTCTATGGGCTGCCCCTGCCGCTCTACTCCACGAGCTACGAGTTTGTTTTGGAACGCCTCTACTATTTCTGCTGGAACAGTGCCTGTCTCGGGATCTGGCTGCTTTTCGTTGTAGATATAGTTATTAAGCAAAAAGAACCCGCCTATAAGCAGCACGAGTACTCCAGCAAGAATAAAAAATATTTTGTTCATACAATAATTATATTTGATGAATAACGCGTTGGGGAAACGGAATTTCTATGCCTTCTTTGTCGAACGCAATTTTTAGGCGCTTGCGCAATTCGCCCGCAACATCCCATTGCATTAAGGGTTTGATGTCTCCCAAGATTTTTATTATAACAGCAGAGTCTGCAAAATCATCAACGCGCAGAAACTGCGGGGCCTTTAAGATATGCTCTTTCCATTCGGGGTCTTCTGCCAATTCCTGGCCCACTTTGTTTACCACCGAAATGGCGTGTTCCAAGTTGGTGTGGTAAGAAATGCCGATGTTCAAGTTTACCCTGGCATAATACTTGGAAAGATTTGATACGGTCTTAATTTCCCCGTGGGGCACATGGTGTACTACGCCGTCGAGATCGCGAAGCGTGGTCATGCGCATAGTAATGTCTTCTACTAAGCCGCATGTCTTGTCGAAGCAAACTACGTCTCCAATGCGGTACTGGTTTTCCATAATAATGAACAAGCCCGAAATGAGGTCGCGAATTAAGTACTGCCCGCCAAAACCAAACGCGAGCCCGGCCACGCCGGCTGCCGCCAGAAGCGGCGTTATGGCAACTCCGGTTTCCTGCAGCACCATCATAATCGCCAAAAGCCACACCAAAATGCTTAGCGACGTAGTTCCAATCTGAATAAGCGTGTCTTCGCGCTTTTGTTCGGCCTGCTTGCTTAAGAAGCGATCAGAGACGATAAGCTTGCGTACAAGTTTTTCGATAAAAACTCGGGCAAATCGCCTAATGGCATAGGCCACAATAAGGATTGCCGCGATTGTAATGCCGTGGCCTAAAAGCCAGGGTGTTGCAGCGGTTACAATGTTTTGCAATATTTCTGGCATAGGCATGTAGCGGAGAGGGAGGGATTCGAACCCTCGATCCCGGTTAAGGGATAACACGTTAGCAGTGTGCCGCTTTCGACCACTCAGCCACCTCTCCTGCAGGCTCTATTGTACTTGAAATAAGTTAAAAATCAAGGTATGATATGAAATATCGCGCCCGTAGTTTAACGGATAGAATAAGGGATTGCGGATCCCTCGATACAGGTTCGATTCCTGTCGGGCGCACACTTCGACAAGCTCAGTGTAAACACAATGACGCTATCTACTCCCATTGGGCAGGTGCCGAGAATCGGCACTGCGTATGAAGCAAAACTAAAGAAATTGGGGATCACACACGTTCGTGATCTTCTTTTTCATTTTCCGCGCACCTACGAGGATTTTTCTAAAATTACCCCCATACAAGACGTACAAGAGGGGCAGGTGTACTGCGTGGCTGGAAGCCTTTTGGAAATAAACGAAGTGCGCACGTACCGAAAACGGGTGTCCTTAATTACCGGAATGGTAGAAGACGATTCTGGGGCGATTAAGATTTTGTGGTTTAACCAACCCTATCTTGCAGATTCTTTAAAGAAAGGCGACAACGTGTATTTGGCGGGAAAAGTAATGCGC
>DASRUP010000002.1:0-13326 GCA_035655395.1 Minisyncoccota bacterium | reverse complement strand
AATCCCTTTTGTGTTAATCGCCGGTGCCATAAAGCTGGATTCCAAAGGACCGGTATTTTTTATTCAGGAGAGAATCGGAAAAGACGGCAAGCCCTTTCGTATGATGAAGTTCAGGAGCATGGTAGACAACGCAATACAACTTGGAAAGGGTATCGAGGTTGAGCAAAACGATACGCGCATTACCAGGGTGGGAAAATTTCTTCGGCGTTTTACGTTAGACGAGTCCCCGCAGATTGTTCATATTCTCTTTGGCACAATGTCTTTTGTGGGCCCCCGCCCCGCGCTTTTGCACCAAGTGGCACAGTATTCAACAAGAGAACGGCGAAGGCTTGAGGTAAAACCTGGCATGGCAAACATGGCCATGCTCAAAGGGTGGAACAGGTTGTCGTGGAAGGAGCGAATCGAGTGGGATATATGGTACATTGAACACTGGTCTCTGTGGCTGGATATCAAGATTGTGCTCTTAACGGCCAAAGCCGTGTTCTCGGGGCAAGGGCAGTATGGAGCAAACGGGGTAGTGGAAGACTATAAATAATATGAAGCGCTTTTCCGGCTGGAAGCCGCCAAAAATCGAAGAAGGAAAGCTTACGAAGTATAACTGGATGGTGCAGCATGCAAAGAACCTCCGGCTCGGCAAGTATACCGACATAGGAGCTTTTTGTTACATAAATGCAAAAAACGGCATAGTAATTGAAGATAACGTGCAGATTGGTTCCCACTGTTCGATTTATTCTGTTTCCACCATAGACGAAAAAGAGGGGAAAGTGGTACTCAAAAAAAACTGCAAAATTGGTGCTCATAGTGTGGTAATGCCAGGAGTAACCGTGGGAGAAAATTCCGTGGTGGGCGCTTTGAGTTTTGTTACCAAAGACATCCCGGCAAACGTGGTAGCTTTCGGAGTTCCCGCCAAAGTCGTGAAAAAACTATGATTCCTTTATCGGCGCCCGATATTACAGAAGCGGAACGAAAAGCAGTGCAAGAAGTGTTGGAGACTGCAACATTAAGTTTGGGGCCCAAGCAAAAAGAGTTTGAAGAGAAAGTGGCGCAGTATGTCGGCAGGAAATATGCCATAGCGGTAAACTCCGGCACCGCAGCGTTGCATCTTATTGTTCGGGCTTTGGGCATTGGTGAGGGCGACGAAGTGATCACTACGCCTTTTTCTTTTATCAGTTCTTCAAACTGCATTTTATTTGAGAACGCAACGCCTGTGTTCTGCGATATCGACGAGCAAACGCTACAAATCGATCCTGCAAAGATAGAAGCTGCCATAACCCAAAAGACCAAGGCCATTTTGGCAGTCGATGTGTTTGGTCACTCGGCAGACTGGGATGCGATTTTACAAATAGCAGAAAAACACAAGTTGTTTGTTATCGAAGATTCCGCAGAGGCAATCGGAGGATTGTACAAGGGCAGAAAGTGCGGAAGTTTCGGTAACGCCGCCATATTTTCTTTTTATCCCAACAAGCAGATTACCACAGGAGAAGGGGGCATGATTCTTGTAGACGACAATATCACAGCTGAATTATGCCAAAGCATGGCAAACCAGGGTCGCAAAGTGAAAGGAGGAGAGTGGTTAGAACACGTACGGCTGGGATACAACTATCGCCTCGGAGAAATACCATGCGCACTTGGCGTTGCGCAGCTGGGAAGGCTTCAGGAAATCTTGCAGAAGAGAGATCGGGTAGCAAATCAGTACACAGAAAAGTTACAAGAGCTGTCGGGAGTTCAAGTGCCTTGGGTGAGCCCAGACGTTATGATGAGCTGGTTTGTGTATGTAATTCGTTTGGAAAAGTCGTATACGAAAGAGCAGCGTGATGCGGTTTTGGCCTATCTTGAAAACAAAGGCGTGCAATGCCGTCCATACTTTGTGCCTATTCATCTCCAACCGTTTTATCGGCAGAAGGGATATACAGAAGGGGATTTCCCTGTTACAGAGAGCGTAGGGAATCGTACTATTGCTTTGCCGTTTTTTAATAATCTTTCAGAGCAAGATATCGATACCGTAGTTACGACGTTGCAGCACGCACTCCATGACGTTTCCTAAGTTTCAACGCACCACACGAACACGCTTTGCCTTTTTTGTTGCTGCAGATACGCTGCTGATTGCTTTTTCGGTCGTTGCCGCTTTTTTTCTGCGCTTTGAGGGTTCCATACCTGCTTCCTATTGGTCGGGAGCAATTCAGACTACGATTTTGCTTGCGGTTGTTTTTCTTCTGCCTCTGCTGTACTTTTTCCATTTGTACTGGTTGTCGTGGGCGTATGTAAGCACCGAAGAACTCATTTCGTTGGGGAAAGCGGTAACCCTTGGGTTTGCGCTGCTGGCAGGAATCGTATTATTCCTCCGGGACACCGAACTTTTCCAGGAATTTCCGCGCTCGACGCTTTTGATGAGCTATGTGTTTGCATTTTTTTCGATAGGCGCTTTGCGTATGGCAAAACGAATATATATGCAGGTAGTTGAGAATCAGGAAACAGAGAACGGAAAAAGAACTCTCATTGTGGGAGCCGGAGACGCGGGGGAGCAGTTAGTGAGAAGCTTGGCGGCAGGGAGGCAGAATGTCCGGCCTGTTGCGTTCGTGGACGACAACCCTATTAAAAAGGGAGTGGTTATCCACGGCATTAAAGTAGTTGGTACAAGCAACGATATCCCGCGCGTGGTTGCACAGTATCAGATAGAAGAAATGATTATCGCCTTGCCTTCGGCCGGAGCCCAGGCGATCAAACGGGCGGTAGAAAAGGGGAGAGAAGCCGGCCTGCGCAACATGCGCGTGGTGCCCACGCTCCAGGACATTGTGCGAAAAGGCGTGCCGGTAGACGCTCTGCGCGAAGTGCAGGTCGAGGATTTGCTGGGGAGAGAGCCTGTGCATTTGCACGCCGAACTCATTGAGCGGTTTATTGCAGGAAAGACTGTACTCATTACGGGGGCTGCGGGGTCCATTGGGTCTGAATTATGCAGACAGGTGGCGCGTTTTCACCCCGAAGCTCTTGTGCTTTTAGACCAGGATGAAACAGGAATATTCCAAATGCTTCACGAGTTGCGCCGCAGCTTTCCCAATCTCCAGGTGCGCCCGGTTGTAGGAAATATCCAGGATAAGAGCAGGGTGGAATACGTATTTGAGAACTTCCGGCCGCAGCTGGTGTTCCACGCGGCAGCGTACAAGCACGTTCCTTTAATGGAAGAAAATATTTCAGAGGCAGTGAAAAACAATATTTTTGGGACTCTTGTGGTGGCAAAAGCCGCAGACAAATACGGCGCAGAAAAGTTTGTGTTCGTGTCGACCGATAAAACCGTAAACCCCTCGTCGGTCATGGGAGCTACCAAACGCGTAGGCGAAATGATTTGCCAGTTTGAAAACAGCCGATCTGATACCAAATTCATTTCGGTCAGGTTCGGGAACGTGTTAAACAGCAGAGGGAGCGTGATCCCGTTGTTTCGCGAACGCATTAAACGCAGGGAAGCTTTGGAGGTCACGCATCCTGAAATGAAACGTTATTTTATGATTACGTCCGAGGCTTGTTTGCTGGTAATGGAAGCTGGTGCGATGGGCGAAGGAGGCGAGGTGTTTGTGCTCGACATGGGCCAGCCTGTAAAGATTGTGGATTTGGCGTATGAGATGATCAGGTTGTCGGGTCTGGAACCAGATCGCGACATCCCCGTCGTGTTCGTCGGGCCGAGGCCGGGAGAAAAGCTGTTTGAGGAAGTGCTATCTGCAGAAGAGGGAACCATGGAAACGCAGCATGCGCAAATTCACAAGGCAAGGCTTTCCTCGGTAAACAGAGAAATGCTCGAACAAGGCCTGGAACAGCTGCTTTCAGCAGTTGACAGCCCGCAAAAAGAACAATGCCGTTTGATTCTCCAGGAGTTAGTGCCTACCTATACTCCTCAATTGTGGAATAAGTCTTGAAGATTTGCTACCATACAAGTGATATGCGTTATACATTCGCAGTCATTGCTTTCATAGGGCTTTGCGTTTTGGGGGCACCCCTTGGCGCCGCGGCCGATTCCTTGGAACAGCAGGTTGCTTTTACGGTCAACCCCGCATTCGACGCAAAAGAAAGAGATACTCTTTTGGCTTCCTTGCGCAAAATCACCGATCAACTCTATTTTTATGTCGAAGACGAGTGGTGGGGGTTGTTGACTACGGCAGAAAGGCAGCGGGCTCTCTCGAATCTAGACGAGCTTGCTTTGCGTTTTGAAAATGAGATTTATCCGGGGCTAACTTCCCGGTTCGGCCCGGAAGAAAGGCCTGGCATCGACAACGACCTTCGCATTACCATTCTCATCCATCGCATGAAGGGCGGTTTGGAAGGGGGATATGTGAATCGTGCGGATTTTTACACCAAATTCGAATCCCCCAAGTCCAACGAGCGGGAAATGCTGTATCTGGGCGCGCAGGAGATTTCTTCTCCTCTGGCCAAAAGTTACCTCGCGCACGAACTCACCCATGTGCTGTACTTTAGCCAAAAAAAGGCGCAGCGAGAGCTCCAGGGAGATACGTGGTTTGAAGAAGGGCTGGCAGAGGTTGCTTCCACGCTTCTCGGATACGACAACCCCGGGGAGAATTCCTATTCTGCCTTGCGTTTGGAGCAGTTTGTCCGCGACCCGCAGAACCCTCTTGCCGAATGGCAAAATCTGCTCGCAGACTATGGAGTGGCGCATGTGTTTTTCCAGTACGTGAAAGACCAGTATGGGCCGGAGTTTTTGGCGGAACTCATGCATTCTCACCAGACGGGAATCGCGGCTTTTAACGACGTGTTGGCCAAGCGCCAGCGAACAGAAACGTTTCACGACATTTTTACGAACTGGTCGATTGCGGTGTTCCTGAACGATTGTTCGTACGGAACCCAATACTGTTTTTCCAATCCAAACTTCAAGAATCTTCGCGTTGTCCCGCGCACCAACTTTCTTTCTCCCTTCGGGGAAAGCCAGCTTACGGTGTCTTTGCAAACGAAAAACTGGGCAGGCAACTGGCACCGGATTTCGGGAGGGAAAGGTGAGTTGCAGATTGTGTTCGACGGGAATCCTGGGGTACGCTTCGTGGTGCCATATCTCATTCAGGGGCAAAACAACGGTTATTCCCTTGGCTTCTTTGATCTTTCTAGCGAGCAGCTCGGCACGCTTCGGGTTCCGGAGTTTGGCGACAAGCATACAGCCCTTGTTATTCTCCCTTCCATACAACAGCAGACCTCGGGGTTTGAAAACAGCCCCTCCTCCTTTTTTTCCTGGACGGTTTCTACCACATCCGAAAACGATGTAACAAATACCGATCAGGCGTCGTTATTACAACAGATTGCGCAGCTTCAGGCGCAGGTTCAGGCGTTGCAAGAAGAGCTTCGTCTTTTGCGAGGGGGAGGAGAAAACCAGACTGCCTGTTCATTCAATGAAAATCTGTCGTATGGAACCCGAAACCAAAACGGAGTAAAGTGCCTGCAGGAATTTCTTTCCCGGCAAGGGTTAGACGTGTACCCCGAAGGCTTGGTTACGGGAAACTTTCTTTCCTTAACGCGCGAAGCGGTAATCAGGTTCCAGGAAAAACATGCCACAGATATCCTGGCGCCCTACGGCCTGAACAAGGGGACGGGCCTGGTAGGGCAAACAACGAGGAAAAAAATCAACGAACTGCTGCAGAGCCAAGACATCATCTTGACAATTTCGCAGGGAGGAGTATAATGACCTAATGAGTGTTGTTACAGTTTTTTACTGTACACAGCTCCCTAACGTAAGACGGCAAGAACCCCCTTTGGGGGTTTTTGCTTTGTAAAGAGAGTTCCTGTATTATACACTTGGGTCGGAAGGCAGCACTCATTAAGTCTTACAACTGGAGTTACCGCTTCCGATCCACTGAAAAGCCGGACTTTTGTCATACAAATGCCGGTTTTTCGTTTATAGTAGTAGTTGATTTTAAGGCCGTTTTACGGCATGATGGGGTATATGAAAAAAGAAATTATTCGATCGCTTTCGGGAAAGGGTAGTATTTACTAACCATTGTGGATTGTGGTAAAATGGTTTTATGGTTAAAAAATGCACCCGTTGTGGTAAAACTAATTCCGATGTTTCGTTTTCGCTAAAGAAAAATAGTACTAGTGTAATTGCTAAAAGGTGTGATGATTGTCGCAGTAGTGCTGCTGTTACGTGGGGGGCTAGAAATCCTGAAAAAATACGAGTAGCCAACGAAAGATTCAAAGCAAGTGGGAAAGCACGATATTCTCGTCTTCTTAAAAAGTATAATATAAGTGAATCTCTTTATCTGGAACTTTTGAAGAAACAAGGTGGAAGATGTGCAATATGCAAGCATTCTTCTCCTAGGGGACGTTATCCTGTTTTTAATGTTGACCACGATCATAATACTGGCCGTATTCGTGGATTGCTATGTGGGAATTGTAATAGAGGATTAGGATATCTTGGAGAAAACTTAAAAGTTTTAAAATCCGCAATAAATTATGTCAAAAAATAAAAGTATCGATAAAAACTTTGCGTTGATAAGAAGTAAGGGAGACCGGGCGCTATTTGGGTACACAACTCAAGAAATGAAATATAGGCTCCGAGTCCCTGGGAGTAGGGCATTAGCTGATTTTCTACCAACAATTACTCTCAAGGCAAAAGATTTTGCAACCGAAATCACTATATTTAATTCTAAGGATAAAAATCTCATAACCGAATATCAAATATCTGAAGAACACAGTACGAATAACGCAAGCGTGCGAAGAACACTCTTGGAGCGTGGGATTCGTCCGGAAGCGTTACCGCCAGAGGAAGACATCAAAAAAGTAGAGCGAAAATTGAAATCTGAAGAAAAGAAAGGTTTAAAAAGTCCAGAAAAGTTAAGGAGGAAAAATCTGTAACATTGCGTTGTAAGATTCGTCGTCACTTCTATGGATAAATTTCATGCTTTGAAGCAACAATTGTCCGGGGCGCAAGAGAATGTGCCCCTGAAAGGTTATACGACGTTTCGCATAGGCGGGCCGGCCCGGTATTTTTTTGTGGCCAAAACAGCAAAAGATATCGAGAATGCAATGAACGCCGCAAGGAAACTGAAGATTCCCTTTTTTGTGCTGGCCGGCGGCAGCAACACCCTTATTGCAGACAAAGGTTTTGCCGGTTTGGTAATAAAAATTCAAAATTCAAAATTCGAATTTCGAAATTCTTCCTTGTGGGTTGAAGCTGGCGTGCCGGTTTCCAGGATAGTGCGCGAAACAGAAAAACGCGGACTTTCCGGTTTTGAATGGGCGGGCGGTTTGCCTGGCACCGTAGGCGGGGGCGTGCGGGGAAACGCAGGAGCTTTTGGCGGCGAAATAAAAGACCGTGTCGAAAGCGTGGAAGCCTTAGACGCAAAAGGGAAACGCAGGGTTTTTTCTGCCAAACAATGCCGGTTTGGCTATCGCAATTCGATTTTCAAGAAAAGAAACTACGTGGTGCTTGCGGCCACGTTTCGGTTAGAGAAAGGAGATGCAAAGGAAATTCGGGCAATCGCAAAAAGCCACGTAACATATCGCAAAGAAAGGCATCCTTTGGAGTATCCGAACGCAGGCAGTATTTTTAAAAACCCCAAACTGAAAGAAGTTCCCCAAACCCTGCGCAACGACTTTCATGAAGTAATTAAGAACGATCCTTTTCCCGTGATTCCCGCCGCCGCGTTTTTAGCAAGGGCAAAACTCCAGGGATTACGAGTTGGAGGCGCGGAAATTTCGCGAAAACACCCTAATTACATTGTAAATCGCCAAAACGCATCGGCGAAAGATGTGCTTTTGTTGATTGCAAAGACAAAAAAACAAATACAAAAGAAGTTTTTTGTTCTGCTGGAAGAAGAAATTACTTTTCCCTATTGACATTAGCTCTTGCAAGTGAAAAAATATACTAATAGTTTGTTTGTGGATAGTAAGTAATGTTTTGGAAGGTCGTGCTATTTTGCAAACAAACAATACAAAGCATTTGCAAAAAAACCAATGCCAGCAAGAAGAAGAAAAAGAGCTTCTTCGAAAAAAACTGCCAAGAAGGCAGCGAAGAAGACGACTCGTCGCAGAAAGAGAAGATAGTCTTTTCTTTCTCTGAACTCCCGCCTTTCAGGCGGGAGTTTGTTTTTGCGGGAATAATCTGGTATACTACATTCTTGCTATGAGATTCTTTAAGGAGTTACTCGGTAATCCCAAAGGCAAAGAGTTCAAGGGTGGCGCAAAAGAAGTATCGCAGGTAAACGCATTAGAGCAGGAATTCGAAAAGCTGAACGCGAAAGAGTTGCTGGGAAAGACAACGCTACTCAAAGAGCGCATACAAAAAGGCGCTTCTCTGGAAGAACTCATGCCGGAAGCTTTTGCAACAGCGAGGGAGGTTTCCAAACGCACGCTCGGCCAGCGGCATTTTGACGTACAAATAATGGGAGGTATGGTTTTGCACCAGGGGAATATTGCAGAAATGCGTACGGGAGAGGGGAAAACACTTGTGGCCACCCTGCCTGCGTATTTAAATGCGCTCGGAGGGAAAGGGGTGCACATTGTTACGGTAAACGATTACCTGGCCCGTCGCGACGCCGTGTGGATGGGGCAAATCTACCATGCGCTGGGGCTTGAGGTTGCATGCATTACGCACCAGGCTTCTTATGTATACGACCCCTCGTATAAAGAAGACGCCAAAGCAAGAGACGAAAAACGCGATGAAATGGGAAGTTTTTTGGTAGAAGAATCATTTTTGCGGCCGGTTTCCAGAAAAGAAGCATACGCAACAGACATAACGTATGGAACAAACAACGAGTTCGGGTTCGACTATTTACGGGACAACATGGCGTATAGTGTAGAGCAGCAAGTGCAAAGAGGTCATCATTTTGCCATTATCGACGAAGTGGACTCTATTCTAATCGACGAAGCGCGAACGCCTTTAATTATTTCAGCTCCCGATCAGGAGAGTTCCACGTGGTATAAAGATTTTGCAAAGATTACGCCCCAACTCAAAAAGGAATTTGACTACGAAATAGACGAAAAACTTAAAGCGGTTTCCATTACGGATGTTGGTATCGACAAAGTAGAAAAGATTTTGGGGGCCAAGGATATTTACCAGGAAAAGGGAATAAAATATATTCATCACTTGGAAAGCGCGTTGCGTGCGCAAGTGCTTTTCCAGCGCGACCGCGACTATGTAGTGCGCAACAACCAGATTATTATTGTCGACGAGTTTACCGGGCGTTTACTTCCTGGGAGAAGATATTCTGGCGGTTTGCACCAGGCCCTGGAAGCAAAAGAAGGTGTGCAGGTGCAGCCAGAGTCCCTAACATTGGCTTCTATTACGTTTCAAAACTATTTTCGCATGTACGAGAAATTAGCCGGCATGACGGGAACTGCCCAAACCTCCGCAGAAGAGTTTTATAAAGTATACGGTTTGGAGGTAGTGCCAATTCCTACCAATAAGCCAAACCAACGCAAGGATTTGCCCGATCGCATTTATAAGTCAGAGCAAGGCAAGTTTTTGGCAGTGGTAAAAGAAGTTGCAGAGCGCCACGAGAAAGGGCAGCCGGTATTGGTGGGCACAGTTTCCATTCAAAAAAATGAATTTTTGGGTCAGTTATTGCAAAAAGAGGGGATTTCGCACCAAATGCTCAACGCCAAAAACCACGAACAGGAGGCCGCCATTATTGCTCAAGCGGGGCGCCGCGGGGCGGTTACCGTGGCTACCAATATGGCAGGCCGCGGAGTGGATATTGTCTTGGGGGGTAATCCGCCAGACGAGGAGGGAGCCAAAGAGGTGCGAGAGCTCGGGGGTTTGTACGTGATTGGCACGGAGCGCCACGAAGCACGGCGCATCGACAACCAGCTGCGCGGGCGTTCAGGTAGGCAGGGTGATCCTGGCTCCACGCAGTTTTTTGTAAGCTTGGAAGACGACGTCATGCGCATTTTTGGCGGCGGAAGGATTAAAGGGCTTATGGAAAAGCTGCACATGCCCGAAGACCAGCCTATTGAAAACGGCATGGTGTCAAAAAGCATTGAATCTGCCCAGTCTAAAATCGAGGGGTTTCATTTTGATGCCAGAAAACACGTGCTGCAATACGACGACGTGTTAAACAAGCACAGAGATGCCATGTATCGCAGGCGCCATGAAATTCTTGAAAAGGCTGAAAAAGGAGAGCTTACAGAATACATTCTTGCAATGGTGCAAAGACAAGGCAATTCCAAAGAAGAATACGAAAAGAAAGAACAGGAGCTTGGGCCGGAAAATATGCGCCAGGCAGAAAAACTTGTTGCTTTGCGTACGATAGACTCCTTGTGGCTGGGCCACTTGGAAGAAATGGATTATCTGCGAGATTCCGTGCGCTTGCGGGCATACGGCCAGCAGGACCCGTTAATCGAATACAAAAACGAAGGGCACAGAATGTTTGAACAGTTGCTTGGGGCAATTGAAGAGCAAACTGCCAAAACCATCATGCAGGTGCAGTTGGCGCCCCCCCCGCCGCAAAATCCTATGGGCGTCAGCAACGTAACATATTCCAGCCCGGCAAACTCCACTTCAAACTCTGCTCCTCAACCACGAGCGCAACAGGCAAGGCCAGCACAACCAAAAATCGGTAGAAACGACCCCTGCCCCTGCGGTTCGGGTTTGAAGTGGAAGCGTTGTGGAATGATTAGTGCGCCCGAGCATAAAGCATAAAATATGGAAAATAAAACGCAAAAAATTGTTGCAATAGCTTTAATCCGCAACGAGGAAGGAAAAATTTTGGTGCAAAAACGGGTTGACCCTTTGCATTTGGAAGCAAACGGAAAATGGGAATTTCCGGGTGGCATAGTGGAATTTGGCGAAACCCTGGCCCAGGCAGCAGAGCGCGAGGCAGAAGAAGAAACCGGGTGTAGCATAGAAATTGTGCGGCTTTTGCCGTATGCCCACATGCGAATTTGGGAACGTACTGATGGCACCAAGGTGCAGGTTTTTGTTTCGTGTTTTGAGGCGCGCCTTGTAGAAGGTGTTGCCCGGCCTTTGGAAAAAGAGTCTTCCGAGGTAAGGTGGTGTACCAAAGAAGAAATCGCAGCACTCGACACACTGCCCGCCACTAACGAATTTATCAACTTGATTGAGTAAGCATGATTGCATACGGAGATTTTGAAAAAGTGGATATACGGGTGGGGAAAGTGCTGGAAGTAAAAGATTTTCCCGAAGGCAAATACTCCACGCATATTTTAAAAATTGACTTTGGTCCAGAAATTGGCCAAAAAACCTCTTTGGCTAAACTTGCACCAAATTATCAGGGGCAGGAACTGGTGGGCAGGCAAGTGCTCGGAGTAGTAAACTTTCCCCCAAAGCAAATCGGTAAATATATGTCAGAAGTCCTTACCCTTGGCTTAGCCGACGAAAACAACAATGTAGTGCTCGTACACCCGGGCAAAGACGTGCCCTTCGGCGGCAAACTGTATTAACTATGACCCAATCGAATAATGTAAAAATTGTGGTGTTTGTGCCGGTTACCCATGCCGATAAAGTCCGCGATGCAGTTGGCAAAGCCGGGGCCGGGAAAATCGGCAACTACACCTTTTGTAGCTTTTCTTCAAAAGGGATAGGGAGGTTCCGCCCAGAACAGGGAGCAAACCCCACAATAGGCAAAGTGGGTAAGTTAGAACTGGTTGAAGAGGAGCGTATAGAGTTTGTATGTTCTCGCGCAATCCTGCAAGGTGTGTTAAAAGCCATGAAGGAGGCCCATCCATACGAAGAAGTCGCCTTCGACATTTACCCATTAGAAGATATATAAATTTGAGTTATGGAAAAGTTTGACTGGAAAAAGTATATAGGGGAGTGTTTGGAATCTACCAAATACTGCGCGTTGGCAACAAACGACCCGGAAGGGGTTTGGGTAAATCCCGTATACTTTGCCTACGACAGCAGCTACAACTTTTACTTTATTTCGCAGCTGGAGTCGCGGCATATGAAAAACATTGCGAAAAACGCGCAGGTTTCTGTGGGAATTTACAGCACCCAGCAAACAGGCGGAGACGTGGTAGGCATTCAGCTCATAGGCGAGGCCCATGCTTTGGGAAACGAAGCAGATATACAAAAGGCTTACGAGGTGTATTACGGCCGCAAGAATCCCGAAACCAAAAGAGATCTGGAAAAAAGCGAAAGCGATTTTATGGGCAGCTCTGCATGGCATCTTGTGCAAATTGTGCCCGCAAAAATGTATTACTTCGATACGCGCTTTTTTGAAGAAGTCCGCCAGCAAGTTCCATTGCCTTTATGAATCAAGAATGTCCATTTTGTACCATAGCTCGTGAGGATAGAATTCTTAAAGAAGGAGAGTATATGTATGTGATTTTGAGCAACCCCAGGTTAATGCCCGGGCATTTGTTGGTTATTCCAAAGCGGCACGTTACGCGGATTTCAGAAATGACGGGTGAGGAAAGGAAAGAGCTTCTAGATTTGCTTATTGAGTTTGAAGAGAAAATTTTGCAAAAGCTGGCCACGGGCTGCGACATTCGGCAAAACTACAAGCCTTATGTGCAAAACGGCAAAACCAGCGTAAAGCATTTTCACTTTCATATCTATCCGCGCGACCTAAACGACGAGATGCACCAAACTATAGATCCGTACCAAAAGCCTTTGTACCGGGACCTTCCGCCCGAAGAAAAAGAAAAAATGTTTAACCTGTTAAGCAAGTAACATGAAAAAAGTTATTATTTGCGGGTCCATAAGCGCGGCAGATGATATTTTAGCTGCCAAGAAAACGCTGGAAGAAAAAGGGTACGAGGTGGAAATTCCAGAAGGGGTAAAGCATTTAGCAGACTGGGAAGGCAGCCAAGCCTCTTTAGAAGAGAAAGCAGAGCGCAAAATAAAGTATGACTTAATTCGCGGCTACTACGAAAAAATGAAAGGCTACGACATGGTACTTGTGGTAAACCCGGAGAAGAAAGGGGTGCCAGGGTATATCGGGGGCAACACGTTTTTGGAAATGGGGTTTGCCCATATTTTAAACAAGCCCTTATACGTGTTGCACGAAATTCCCGAACTGTCGTACGCTTCTGAAATTTTGGGCATGCAACCTGTAATGCTAAACGGCGATTTGGAAAAGTTGCGATAAAGAGATGTCGAAAAAAATCCTGTTCCATTTTCGCAAAGTAGACCCCGTGTTGTACCAGGCCATGCGCCAACTAAAGCCGTTGGCCGAAATTGAGCCGAGAAAGCCGGCGGAGTATTTTTCTGCTCTGTGTTCTGATATTATTGGCCAACAGCTTTCCAACAAAGCTGCGATTCCCATTGAGCAAAGATTTATTGCCTTGTTCCCGCGAAAGAGAGTGAGCGCGAAGCATCTGTTGAACTTGTCCGAGGAGAAGATACGGGGCGCGGGCACTTCATGGGCAAAA
>DASRUP010000001.1:0-8203 GCA_035655395.1 Minisyncoccota bacterium | reverse complement strand
ATGGGTTGCGTTTGCCGCATATCTCAACTACGCCATTTGGCAACTGAACTTATAAGTTTTATACTATCAGTATGAATATTCGTATTATTGGTGCACTTATTTTGGGGCTTGTGGTAATCGGCGGGTTGGGGTATCTTCTCGCGTTCTGGGAAGGGCCGAAGCCAGAGCAGGAGCAAGATGTCACCACGGTAAAGCTTTATTACTACAACGCAGAAAACGACAAAGACGCGGAGGGTAATATCCAATGCTCGAGGCAGGGACTGGTTTCGGTTGAGCGTGAGGTTTCTCAAAACGAAACAGTTATTGAAGATACCATCCGGTTGCTCTTGAGAGAGGAACTTGCCGCAGAATTGCCGGGAGTTACGTTGGAAAGTGCCATACTGGAAAATGGCGTGCTTACCCTTGAGTTTGCCGACCCCCAGAATAAAACCGTGGGGGGGTCTTGCCGCGTGGGCATTTTGTGGTTCCAGATTGAGGCCACGGCAAAGCAATTCGAAGGAGTCGAACAGGTGCGTTTTTTGCCCGAAGAACTCTTCCAGCCATAAGCTTTTGTATGTTTGAACTTACCAACAAAGTTGCACTCGTCACCGGAGCTCGACGCGGCATGGGAAAAGCCGATGCTTTGGCGTTGGCAAAGCAGGGAGCAAAAATCGCGGTTTGCGATGTTGAGCTTGCCGATTGCCAAGCCGTGGTAGACGAAATCAAAGCCCAGGGCGGTGAAGCTGTAGCCTTCCAAATGGATGTGTCAAAGGCAAAAGAAGTAAACGAAGTATTCGACAAGGTGGGAGAGCAATTTGGACGTCTGGATATCTTAGTAAACAACGCGGGCATATACTTCTCCAAGCCTGCTTTAGAACTTACCGAAGAAGACTGGGATAAAATGATTGATGTTAACCTAAAGGGACAGTTTCTTTGCGCGCAACGGGCAGCAAAGGAGATGACGAAAAATTCGCCGGCTGGCGGAGGTCGGATTATCAACATTGCGTCGATTGCGTCAGGACAGGTGGGCGTGGGTATCGCCGGTGGTGCCCACTATACGGCTTCCAAGGGCGGCATTATTGGAATGTCAGAAACTCTTGCTATGGAATGGGCGCCGTTGGGCATTACCGTAAACGTAATTGGCCCCGGAGCTATTGATACGCCTATGGTGCAGGCCGCTCAAATGCCCAAAGAAGCAATGGACGCTTTGCTCCAGGGTATCCCGATGAAAAGAATGGGCAGGCCGGAAGAGGTGGCCGCAATGGTCGTATTTTTAGCTTCAGAGGAAGCAAGTTATATTACCGGCGCCACCCTCTACGTAGACGGGGGCTGGCTTGCCGCCTAACATATGCCTATTCGAGAACCATTTGCCTGGCTATCGTGGGACGACCTTGAAAAGTTGGAGCTGCTGAAAGCGGCTTTTGACAATCTCGCAGATCACGTGGTGATAACCGATACACAAGGAAACGTGGTGTATGCAAACAAAACAGTAGAGGTAGCTACGGGGTTCTCTCTCGAGGAGGTACTAGGAAAAAACCCCGGCGATCTGTGGGGCGGGAATATGCCCAAGGAATTTTATGAGAACATGTGGCATACCATAAAAGAGGAGAAAAAGCCTTTTGTGGGGGAGGTGCAAAACAAAAAGAAAGACGGGACTCTTTATTGGCAGGAACTGCATATTTCTCCGGTCCTCGACAACCAAAACGAGGTAAAATTCTTTATCGGCATTGAGCCCAACATTACCGACCGCAAGCAGCAGGAAAAATTTCGCGAAGAATTTGTGTCTATTCTTGGCCATCAGTTGCGAAACCCTTTGACAACCATAACCTGGGCGCTCGAAGCGCTTTTTGGCTACGGAAGCCTTAATCCCCACGATCGCGAAACCCTGCAGGAAATATACAAACAGAACCGGCTGCTTGTTGATTTGGTAAGCGATATGCTTGTTGTCGCGCGTTTTGGGAACGCGAAATCTGAACCCGTTGAGTTCAACCTGGCAGAAGAAATTAGGGTAATAGGGGCAAGAATGAGCGCGGCAAACCCCCAAGCGAAATTTCACTTTGAAACGCATGAGGAACAATTTTATGTAAGGACAAACAAATCACTTGCCTTGCAGGTATTTCAGAACCTTATTACCAATGCGTTTGAATATGCAGACAAAAACTCCCCGCGAGTTGCGCTCTCCGTACAACAGGAGAAGGGTGTGTATGTTTTTTCCTGTGAAAACAATGGGCTTTCGATTCCCGCAGAAGACCAGCCAAAGATTTTTTCCAAGTTTTTTCGCGCGTCCAACGCAACCCTGGCAAAAGAAAGAGGAACCGGCCTTGGCCTGTTTATTGTAAAAACAATATGCGATTACCTTGGGTGGCGGGTGTCGTTTCAAAGTCCAACAGAAGGGGGCGACGGCGCCATCTTTTTTATTCAAATTCCTTCTTTGCCAGAACAATGATCGGTTTCCCGAGAAAGATCGTATTGTTTGATTTCGACGGCGTGATGGTGGACTCTTTTGAAATTGGCTATCAGGCGGCCAAAAAAGTAGGCTCCCCCTTAAACAGGGAACAGGAGAAAAAGCTGTTTGAAGGGAATGTGTTTGAAGCGGTAAAAAAGCTGAATTTCAAAATCACGCCGGAAAGCCAGGAGGCGTATTTTGCAGAATACGTATCGGGGCTTATGAAACTTACTCCGGTGGCCGGCATGTCAGAAACGATACAAGAACTCGCAAAGGCATACCAGCTTGTGGTGGTAACTTCGTCTATATCGAGCCCGATTCAGGGATATTTGCAAATGCATCATTTGGGGCGGTACTTTGCCAGCATTATGGGGAGCGATGTGCATCAAAGCAAACGCACAAAAATACAAATGGTGTTTAAAGAATACCAGGCAGGGCCCGAAAACTGCGTGTTTGTTACCGATACCTTAGGCGACATGAAAGAAGCCGCAAAGTGCAAGGTGCAGTCTATTGGCGTAACATGGGGGTTTCACGAACGGGAACGCCTGCAAAAAGGCAAGTTTTTTGCCGTGGTGGATAAGGTTGAGGACTTGGCTCTGGCAGTCCATTCGTTTTTTGGCGCATAAATGCTTATACTTGCCTTCGTTCCTGCGGAAAGAGTACAATGGGGGCAATAAGGAGGCAGCAAGGAAGCCTTTATGCAAAAGACCATTCAGCTTCAAAAACATCGTGTGGCCTACACGGTGCGAAAACATCGGCGCGCAAAAAGAATGCGCGTTGTTGTGTATTGCGACGGAACAGTAGTGGTTACGGTGCCGCGCCATATGAGCAGCGCGTGGGCAGAACAATTTCTTTTAGAAAACGCACACTGGGTTTTGGAAAAGTTAGAGCAGTTTCGTACCGCATATGTTGACTTGCCCCGCTATACAACAAAGGATTATCAGCAAAACAAGCAGCGGGCACTCCAATTTGTGCGCCAAAAAGTGCAGGAGTTCAATCGGTGGTACGGGTACAAAGTAAACAACATAAGCGTAAAGAACCAAAAAACCAGGTGGGGGAGCTGCTCTGGCAAGGGGAACCTTAATTTTAATTACAAAATTCTTTTTTTGCCAGAAGATGTGGCCAGCTATATTATTGTTCACGAGCTTTGCCATTTAAAAGAGTTTAACCACTCGAGCGCGTTTTGGGGTCAAGTTGAACAGGTTTTGCCCAACTACCGGGAACTGCGCCAGGAACTCGAGACTCGCGACTTTGTGTTACAATAAGAAAATATGCACGAAAAGAAAGTTTTTGCGGTATTCGAGGGTGGAGGGGTAAAGGGAACCGGCCTTGTTGGAGCCGTGGAAATTACCGAGCAGCAAGGGTATGAATTTAGCCACGTGGCGGGAACCTCGGCCGGGGCCATTGTGGCTTCTTTGGTTGCTGCCGGTTATAGCTCTGCCGAAATGAAAGAGATTATGATGGGTTTGGATTACTTGAAATTCAAAGACGAGGGCTTTGAAGATAAGATTCCGCTTATAGGCAAGCCTTTGAGCTTATTGTTTACCAAAGGAATATACGAAGGTGATTATTTTGAGGCATGGATACGCGACCTGCTGGCAAAAAAGAATATCCGAACATTCGGCGATTTGGTTATAGAAGAATACGAGGAGTGCCCGCGATACCGTTATCGCCTGCAGGTAGTGGCTTCTGATGTTTCGCGGGGAAAGCTGCTGGTGTTGCCGTGGGACGCTTTGGACTATGGCATCCATCCAGACGAGCTCGACGTGGCTAGGGCCGTTCGAATGAGCATGAGCATTCCGTATTTTTACAAGCCTATTATGCTTAAAGACAAGCAAGGGCATACTTCGTATATGGTAGATGGGGGAGTGTTAAGCAATTACCCTGTGTGGCTGTTTGATCCCGAAGGCGACAATACCACGCCATTGTGGCCAACATTTGGATATAAACTCGTTGAGCCGGAAGAAGGAAAACCCCGCACCATTAAAGGCCCCATTAGCATGCTCACTGCTTTATTTGCCACCATGATGGAAGCCCACGACGCAAGGTATATTAAAGACGCGAACTTTTTGCGCACCATACCAATCGAGACGCTCGGTATTCAAACCACGCAGTTTGACATGACTATGGAACAAAAAGAAGCGCTGTACGAGAGCGGCAAAAAAGCAGCCACGGAATTCTTCGCCCACTGGAGCTTTGAAGAATACGCCACAAAAACCCTGCAAACCGAACACCGCACCGACAAAGTCTGGTCCCATGAGAAAGCATAGCTTCTAACGGGATAAACAAAATGGTATAGTAACTCAATGAGTTTTTACACGGCATTCAAGTCGGAAATTAAAACACTTGGCATTGTACTAGTGTTTACTATTCTGATTATCGCCGTAGGCATCTTTACTTACTTTCTTAGTATTCCACGCGTTACAGTTAACGATGACACCATTACTAAACCTTCGTCACAACCAATCAATACATCCGCTTGGCAAACCTACCGCAACGATGAGTTTGGGTTTGAATTTCAGTATTCACCAGAAGAATGGCAGCTTATGGAAGGAGACGTTCAAGAGGACTATGGTAACATTGTGTGGTTATTCCCAAGAGATAGTATAGGTGAATCAGCCGAACCGGAGATTGTTATAGCTATTGCCCATAGACCGCTTGAGCAAGAGAAAGAAAAGCGTGAGGCGACGAGTAGTGATCTTGAATACAACTACTCAAAAACCACTATTGGCGGAAGAACTGCATACTCATCAGCCCTGCTGCAAGGATTTCATGGCTTGGTAAGAGAGGTTTTAATTGATGCTGGTAATGATCAAACTTTTATCGTATCTTCAAACGCAATAGATGAACTTGACCAAATCCTGTCCACGTTTCGGTTTGTGGAGGAGCAGTCCGATTACGTTTGCCGGGTTCCCTGCACCGGTGCTGCGCCTTCAAGCACGCTGGAAAATACCTGCTGGAAGTTTACTACACAAGAACAGTGCACTGCCTTTACGGTCGACGAGTCCCCGTATACATGCGAGTGGCGGCCAAGCAGTTACCAGTGCCCGCCTCTTCCTTAAAGGTACACTGCTTTAAAATTTGCGTAAAAGCAAAGGCGTGGGTAGCCCGTGTCCACCTACGAAGTGGACATGGGGATATATATGGCGAAGATTTATGTAAAAGCAAAGCCAAAAGCAAAAAAGACGGAGGTGAGGCAAATTGATAGCACGCATTTTGAGGTGGCGGTTGTAGAGGTGCCAGAAAGGGGTTTGGCAAACAGGGCGATTTTGAAAGCGCTGGCAGAATATTTGGACATGCCCGTATCGCGCCTTTCTATAGTTTCGGGAGCCGCTTGGCGGAACAAAATTGTTGAAATACAGTAACGGTGTGGATAACAACCTTTCTTGATTGACTGGAGTTGGTATAATACACGAATATGCCTTTTGCAAAAAAGTTTTTGTATATTCCTTTGGTGGTCGTAGGAGTTTTAGCTTTGTTGTTTATCGCGTTTATTGTGCTGGTTAGTTTGGGAGGGTCGCGTTCTTCTTCGTCGGGCGGGGTGTCGCAGGGAATTCCGGCCGGAGCTCCGGCGCCAGGCGGAACAGTACAATTTACCAATCCTTTGTCGTCGGGAGGGAGCGTGTTCGACAATCTTTTCGCCCAGCGCGAAACATCCAGTGTTCCGAGTTCGAATCAACCTGGTTCGAACAACGCGCAGGAAGGCCAGCTTACCCAGCGCAAAATTACCAAAAACGGTTCACTTTCTTTGCTGGTAGAAAGTGCGGAAGATGCGGCCCAGCGCATTCAAAATATTGCAAACGATCTTCAGGGTTTCGTAAGCAATTCAAGGGTATATGAAGTTTCAGCCGGCACAAAAAACGGCGCAGTTACCATACGAGTGCCTTCAGATAAATTCGAAGAGGCAGTAGCGGCCATTAAGGAGTTGGCTTCTAAAGTAGAGCAAGAGCAAATAACCAGCGCCGACGTTACCGAACAATTTGTTGACCTCGAAGCGCGCCTTACAAACTTGCGCGCGGAAGAGGCGCAGTACCTGGAAATTATGAACCGGGCAGGAAGTATTTCAGATACCTTGCAGGTAGCCCAGCAGCTAAGCCGCGTGCGCGGGCAGGTTGAACAGTTAGAGGGGCAGCTGCAGTTTTTGGCCCGCCAGGTAGATATGTCGACTATTCAGGTTTCCCTTACGGCAGACTCGGATGTTGAAGTGTTCGGCATTCGGTGGCGGCCTTTGTACATTGTAAAGCAGGAGTTTCGCGACATGCTCGAGGGTTTAACCTGGTACATAAACGCCATGATCGCCTTTGTCTTTTGGCTGCCCGTGCTTATTTTGTGGTTGGGTACGTCGGGAATTATTTTCCTTGTGGCGTGGAAGTTGGGCCGAAAGGTTTGGCGTAAATTCTTGAAGCCGCAGCCAACAATGTTAATACAGGACCAGCCAGCAAGCCCTTCTCGAAGGAAGATTGTTTGATGGACTTCTTGATACGAAATGAGCAGGGTTTTACAGAAAGAAATCCGGTGGCTGGTGCAAGAAAAGTACGGAGGCAGGAGAACGCCAGAAGCGGAGAAAGATATTGCTCGGCTGAAAAAGGGGGAACATGTGGACTACGTAATTGGGTGGGTGGATTTTTTGGGCTGCAAAATCGACTTGTCGCAACAGCCGCTTATTCCTCGGCCAGAAACAGAGTACTGGGTAGGGGAGGTGGTGGAGGAGCTTCGGAGAGGGATTTTTCGAAATCGAGCCCCCTACTCTGCACCGTATGGTGCAGAGCCGCGCCCTAACCCCACGATTTCTCAAAATCCCTCTCCTCCGCTCCCTACCGGCGCTACAGCAAGAATCCTCGACATTTTCGCTGGGTCTGGCTGCGTAGGCGTTGCGGTTTTAAAGCACGTTCCTTGGGCGCGGGTGGATTTTGCTGAAAAAGACAAAAACTTGCTCAAACAAATTCGTATAAACGCCAGACTCAACGGTATCAGTTCAAAGCGGTATCGAGTTTTGCAATCCGACGTTTTCTCGGGAGTGAAGGGAAAATACGATTATATTTTGGCAAATCCGCCCTACGTGCCAGAAAGCAGGAAATCACGCGTGCAAAAATCCGTGTTGGAGCAGGAACCCTACCATGCTGTTTTTGGCGGCAAAGATGGGTTACAATATATACGAAAGTTTCTGCGTGAGGCAAAAAAGCATGTTGTCCCCGGCGGGGCAGTGTATCTGGAATTCGATTCGCTCCAGAAGGCAGAGGTGGTGAAATTAGCCAAAGCGGCTGGCCCCGACGGTACCGTCGGGGTAGAACCATGCAAAGACCAATACAATAAGTGGCGTTATGCAAGAATCGTTTTTACAGCCTGAAATGGACAGGGAAGGGGGCATGATATACTCCGTGGAGGAGTGCCATTTTCTGGTGCAGGAAACGCTCGATCGTTTGGGCAGGGTAAAGGTGCGAGGCGAAATGAACGACGTTAAAACCGTGCGGGGGCAAATGGCCTTTTTCGACCTCAAAGACTCAAACGGCAAAGACTTTGTGGTAAAGTGCTCGATATTCGGCTGGGAATTTAAAAAGTACCTGCACCTTATTGAAAACGGCATGGAGGTTGTGGCGGTGGGGAAATTGCGCATGTATAAAAACGGTTCTTTGAGTATTGTGGTGCAGGAAATTCAGCCGTATGGCGAAGGCGCGTGGCGCAAGGCATTCGAGGCATTAAAAAAGAAACTCGAGGCCAAAGGGTATTTCGACGAATCCCGAAAACGCGAAATTCCGCAGGTTATCCAGCGAATCGGGC